>CAZYFG010000041.1:1909-5909 GCA_964646835.1 uncultured Eubacteriales bacterium
CGGGGTGTATTGCTTCTCGCTGAGGTTGAGTTCCTTGAGTACCCGGCGCATCAACTTGGTTTGATCGTCAGAATCCATTATGGTAAACCGGCCTGACCGCCCCAACGAAGGAAGTTCCATCCGGAGGATGCGGGCGCAGGCAGCATGGAACGTCATCGCCCAAACGCCCCTCCCTCTCTGGCCCAACAGGGTCTCGATGCGGGTCTTGAGCTCGTTTGCCGCTTTGTTGGTGAAGGTGATGGCCAGGATGGAACCGGGGCGAACCCCTTTGGATATGAGGTAAGCCACGCGCCGGGTCAGCACGGTGGTCTTTCCTGAGCCGGCTCCCGCCAAAATGAGGAGAGGACCCTCGGTGTGACGGACCGCTTCTGCCTGCTCTGGATTGAGTCCTTGGAGAACGTCGGTTTCGGGCATGATTCACCGCCAAGCATGTATTTGTGGTTCGAACAGAACCAGTATACCGGATTGGCGGCGGGTGTTACCAACGTAAGAAGTCCTTGCCTTGCAGAGAATAATCGAGACCCGGTCCGGGGACCCATGGGCGTGGGTAGTGCCGCGAACCGGGTCTGGTATAGCGACTATCGCCTTTGAGCGAGCGCTCGCGGGAGCACTCTCGAGCGAACCTACGAACCTAGAACTCCGTTACCCCCGTGAAGTTGAACGCGGGCACGTGGATAGCCGGGACCACCGCTCGCCCGGCACGGTGGAGTTCCTTGCCGACCATGTCCATTGTGCCGAATACCTTGAGCGCGCTCTCGGTGAACCGGAAGTTCTTGACCGGTTTGGTCACCTTGCCGTTCTCAACCAGGAACGTGCCGTCTCTTGTCATGCCGGTGACGAGGACTTTCATGGGGTGAGCCATGTTGGTGTAGTGGAACCTGGTGATCAAGATGCCTCGCTTGGTGTTCTTGATCATCTCTTCGACCGTCGAACCGCCCGGGGCCATGAACAAGTTGGCCGCCATGGCACCCCAGCCCCCGAACCCTCCGTGCCCGGTTGACTTCTTGCCTTCCTTTTTCGCGCTCTTATAGTCATACAAGAGGTCCTTCACGACGCCCTTGTCGACCATAACCACTTTCTGCTTGGGTACCCCTTCAAGGTCAAAGGGCATGGGGAAGCCTCTCGGGTCAAGACCGTCGTCCCACAGAGAGAAGAGGTCCGTGAAGAGCTTCTCGCCCAGTTTCCCGGTGAGGTAGCTCCGTCCCTCTCTGACCGCGGACGCGGTGAAGCCGCCCCTGACCAAGTAGGAGAGCATGTCGGCGACTGCCCTGGGCTCAAGGATGACCTCGTACTCACCCGCGGGCACGACCTCAGGGTTCTGGGAGGATTCACACTTCGCCACGGCCGTTTTGGCCACCAGGGCGGGATCGATATCTCTCACGTCGGTCGCCAGAGCGTCGGCATACCCTGACCCGGTGTCGGACATGACCACGGTACGGAGGTGGGCAGACGTCGATGGGTTATATGCCCTCACACCGAGGGAGTTGGCGACGCAGAGCTCCGAGGCACTAGTGGCGTAAGCGCCGGCAGCCTTGAAGCCCTTTGCAGCCGCGGCGTCCGTGATGGCCTTGACTCCCAGGGCCCTGTCCAAGGGAGAGAACTCAAAGGTCGAGTCAAAGAAGGTGTTGACCTCGGGTATTGGCAGGGGCTCCGGGATGCCCTCGAAGTCCTCATTAGGTTTCTGCAACTCGGCCACCCGAGTAGCCGCCTCGATGGCGTCCTTCACGGCGTCTTCATCAAGCGAGTTGGTCGAAGCCATGCCTATTTTCTTCCCGAAGATCACCTTGACCGTCAGGCTGTGGCCCGAATCGGACACGTTCTGGTGGATGTAGTTGTCTGAGAACCTGGTGAGGCGCGATACCCCACCGCGGATAAGGACTTCCGTCATATCTCCGGGAGAAGCCGCAATCACCCGGTCCGCGATCTTCAGGGCCTCATCTTTGCCAAGGAGTCCTCTCACTGCCACTTGCCTACACCTACCTTCACGCCCCTGAACCTGGACGGAGCCGAACCGTGGCCTACGTGGGCGACCTGCCCGGGTTCGCCCTTGCCGCAGTTGGGGACGCCCCAGAGGCGCCATTCGTCCTTGTTGGCGACAGCGTCGCAGGATCTCCAGAACTCGTAGGTAATGCCCGTGTAGTTGGCGTTCTTGATCATCTCGCCGATGGAGCCGTCCTTTATCTCGTACGCCATCTCGACGCCAAACTGGAAATTCAGTCTCTTGTCGTCGATGGACCAGGACTTGTTGGTCTCCATGAAGATGCCTTCCTTGGTGTCCTTGATGATCTCATCAAGTGTCCAGTCTCCGGGCTCCAGGTTGATATTGGTCATGCGGACGATGGGTATGCGGCTCCAGGAGTCGGCCCGCGCGGCTCCCGAAGAGGACTGGCCGAGTTCGGCGGCGGTGTCCCGCGACGACAGGTAGTTCTTGAAAATCCCTTTGTCAACGATGGTCGTGCGCTGCGCCGGCACACCTTCATCGTCGAAACCGAAGGAACCCAATCCCCCGTCAAGTGTGGCGTCTGCCACGATGCTCACATTGGGTGAGCCGTACTGGAACGTGCCTTGTTTCTCGGGAGTCAGGAAGCTGGTCCCCGCGTAACTGGCCTCTTGCCCAAGTACCCGGTCGAGCTCGATCGGGTGGCCGCGTGTATCTGCAATGTGAGCTGGGAACTGTCGAGTACCAGGTCTGTTACGGTTTGAGGGCACTGCTTGGCGGTGAGGAGCGCCACCGCTTCGTTCCCCACACGTTCGGCGTGGTCCAAGAGGTGCATCTCCTCGACGAATTCCCATCCGCTCGAGGCGAAATCTCCTCCGGCCGAGCTGGGGTATGACCTTCTCTGGAGTTCTCCCTTGTCCGCGGCCATGGCGTCGATTCCGGCTCCGGTCTCGGTCTTTACCTGCTCGATGTAGCTCCCGTCGGTTGACGCGAAGATCTTCTCTTCCCGGAGAGCCGAGATGTTGCCCGAGGCAACCCTCACACCCTTGTTCTGCCTGATCAACCGGTCCGCCTCAAGAAGCAGGGCGATTTTGTCTTCGGCCTTCACCGAGAACGGGTCGATCTTGCACTTGGATTCCCACTTGGCGGTTACCGCTTTCGCCGGCGCAAGTTCCACATCTTTGTCACGCTTTACGGTTGCCGACGCCTTGGCTATCGACACTGCTTCCTCGGCCACACGACGCACTTCGTCTTCAGTGACCCGGGCGCTTGACGAGAAACCCCAAGCACCGTCGTAGAGGACCCTCACGCCAAAGCCTTTGCTCCTTGACGATCCGAGGGACTCAACGTTTCCATTCCTGGTCCGCACTGATTCCTGTTTCTTGTCGACGACTCGGATGTCAGCATAAGACGCTCCCATCTTCTTTGCGACATCCAGCGCCTTTGCCGTAAGGTCTCTCAAGAACGCATACACCTCCCGGTCTTTCGGTCTCCTAACTAATACGACGGGCGATCCGAATTACCCTCCGGACCGGGCCACTTTGTTGCGCATAGCGAAACATCCTCTTTAGAGCAGGAGCCTTGTAGCAGACGTAGAATGATTATTGTTTAAATGTGACTATTCATTTGTCTCGACATGCGTAACGGGGGAATCCGATGTCCAACAGAGGACCTGCTGTAGTCCAGAGCGACGGCACCATCTTGGTTGAGGTGGAACACCCGGAGTATGAGGCGGCCAGGGATAGCCTCATGCGTTTTTCCGACCTCGTGAAGAGCCCGGAGTACATCCACACCTACAGGCTTTCGCAGCTTTCCCTGTGGAACGCGGCCGCGGTGGGCCTCACGTCGGCGGAAGTCATAGACAGCCTGTCAAAGTTGTCGCGCTACCCGGTCCCCCAGAACACGGTGGCCTTTGTCAAAGACACCATGAGTAAGTTCGGTCTCGTGAGGATCACCCGCGAGAGCGGGAGCCTGGTCCTAAAGTGCTCGGACCCGTTTGTCTTTGCCGAGATCACGAACTCTGACAAGATGCGTCCTTTCATCAGGGAGATGCTGTCGGAA
>CAZYFG010000041.1:5919-12750 GCA_964646835.1 uncultured Eubacteriales bacterium
CTCGTTCACTCTGGACCCCATGTCCAGGGGGACTTTCAAACAAGCCCTGGTCCGGATGGGATATCCGTGCGAGGACTTGGCAGGCTACGTGGAAGGCGACCCCCTGAACTTGTCTCTCAGGGAACGGACCGCTCAAGGGAGAGCATTCGGCTTGCGCCCCTACCAGGAAGCGGCGGTCGACGCTTTCTGGGCGGGCGGCAGCGTCCGCGGCGGGAGCGGCGTCGTGGTCTTGCCTTGCGGCGCCGGCAAGACCATTGTAGGCATGGGCGCGATGGAGAAGGCATCCACCCAAACCCTCATACTGACCACAAACGTGGTTGCACTCCGCCAGTGGATCACCGAGCTTCTGGACAAGACAACCCTGAAACCGGACATGGTCAGGGAATATAGCGGTGAAGTCAAAGAGATAGGCCCGGTCACGGTGACCACCTATCAGACCCTCGTATACAGAAAGCGCCAGACTGAGCAAGAGTACCCTCACTTCTCCCTGTTTTCGGAGAGAAATTGGGGTCTCATCATCTACGATGAAGTCCACCTCTTGCCCGCGCCTGTCTTCAGGATAACGGCGGACCTGCAAGCCCGGAGGAGATTGGGGCTCACGGCGACACTGGTCCGCGAAGACGGTCGCGAGGACGAAGTCTTCAGCCTCATTGGGCCAAAGCGGTTCGACAAGCCGTGGAAGGAACTGGAGGAACAGAACTGGATCGCCCAAGCCCATTGTCATGAGATAAGGATAGACCTGGACGATGATGACAGGCTTGCCTACGCCGTGGCCGGAGAGCGGGACAAGTACCGGATCGCCGCCACCAACAGGAAGAAGATCGACCTTGTGAAGGAGATCCTGGCCAGGCATTCAGGCGATCAGATCCTCGTCATCGGCCAATACCTGGATCAACTTGAGACCCTGGCACGCATACTGGAAGCGCCCCTCCTCTGCGGCCAGACTCCTGTCTCTGAACGCGAGGATCTATATACCCGGTTCAGAGAAGGATCCCTGAAGACGCTGGTGGTGTCAAAGGTGGCCAACTTCTCGGTCGACCTCCCTGACGCCAACGTGGCCGTTCAAGTGTCGGGTACCTTTGGGTCCCGGCAGGAGGAGGCGCAAAGGCTGGGCAGAATACTGAGACCCAAGCCGCAGGGGGAAAGCGCGACTTTCTACTCACTGGTGACGCGAAACACCAAGGACCAGGAGTTTTCGCAGAAGCGCCAGCTGTTTCTCACCGAGCAGGGATACCGATATACTATTTGGGAAGCCCAGGCATTTCTGGAGACCAAATCGGGAGGGGCACGATCATGAAGCTGGTCCAAGCGCTCATGTCGTCATCCCGCGAAAGGGAGATTGGCATCGCCGGCTTCTACGGACTGCTCGCTCCTACGGGTACCCTTCCCGACAACGCATCTTGTGAAGACCTTGCGTCGGCCATTGCGTCCCATCTTCTGGTCCCGGCAAATACGCTCGTGGCCATGCACGGCCTCGACCAGGAGGAGATGCTGGCCCTCCGACTGATCACACTGGCCGCCGGCGGGAGCGGCGTCGTCATCGAACAGTGCCACCAGAAACTGAACCAACTGTCGCGGAAGTGGCGTCGCAACGGCGCCAAAGTCATAGATGCCCTAATATCCAGGGGTTTGGTCTACGTCCGCAGAGAAGGGTACCGGCACATCTACTTTGTGCCCGAGGACCTGCGGGAGGTCTTGTCGCCGTTTTTCCTGGAGGACATCTACAAGACGTCGTGCGTGGACCTCCAGAGATTCTCGCCGAGACACCGGTCTGATTTTGCGGCGCCGCTCAGGCACATGATCTTGTTCCTCTCTTACTTCCGGAAGAACGAAGTGCGGATCGCCCAATCGGGGACCATGTTCAAGAAAGCCCAAAGCGACCTCATATCGCTGATCGGCGAGGACAAGACGCCGATGGAAGACACTTTCTTCCCTGTTCGTTATCCTCCTCGCCTGGCTTTCCTCCTCTACTTCGCGAAATCCAAGAGCCTTGTGGAAGAGAGAAACGGGATGATCCGCCTCGGAAGCCAGGCTGCCCACTGGGTGAAGTCCGCTTGCCAGACTTGCAGACAGGAGCTGTTTGACTACTGGCGACAGACGTTCGTGGCCCAGGACGTTGACCTGCAGACGATGCTCTGGATCATCATGCAGTGTCCTGAAGGCTTGGCCATTTCCATGGGGTCACTCCTCGAGGCCATGGATACTCTGTCCACAAGCCACTCGTCTCACGGGCTGAACCTAAGGGTTGAGCGCAACCTGGTGGATTCCCTGGAGTACCTGGGAGGGTTGGAGGTCGCGCAAACCCTGAACGGGCTGTTCGTAAGGCCCACCCCGCTGGGCCGGGCCATGTTCGGCCTTGGCCCGTGGCCGGAAGAACACTGGGACGAGCACGTGTACGTCCAGTCCAACTTCGAGATCCTTGTGCCTTGCACGGTACTGCCTGAGATGCTCTGCTCCTGAAACCCGACCAGATGATGGTCTACAAACTGACCCGCAACTCGGTATACCGCGCGATGCTCCACTCACACACGCCGGGGACGATCGAAGAGTTTCTCATGAGGTACTCCAAGACTCCGGTGGCCCAGAACGTCAAGTACTCCATCGCTCACTGGGGGACGTCCTACGGACGAATCGAGTTCGAAGAGACCATCCTGATGAAGTGCGACACCCAGCAGTTGGCCGATGAACTCATGCTCCACCCCAAGATCAGGCCGTACATAAAGCAGAGAGTCGGACCCTTGTACCTCTGTGTCGACGGCGAGCAGTACGAGCAGCTGGTCGCGGCGCTCTCAGATGAAGGCTACATGCCCAAAGTAAACGGCGCTCGCCGGCTTTCCCCGCAGACCGTAGGTCAGACCTAGAGGGGCGCTTCAGTAGTCCTCGCGGACGGGTCTGGCTACCGGCAGATAGCGGCCCGCCTTGCCCGCCGACTTGTCGTACTGGTTGAGCCACAGGAAAGACAGGGCCAGAGACCCCAGCGCAAAGACTCCGCCCCAAAGACCGGGGTTGCCCAGGACTCGCCCTAAGAACCAGCCTATGCCCAAACCAACGCCGGCTCCCAGGAGCGGCAGGATGTAGATGAGGAACGATAGTTTCAAGTAGTCCTGCCCGGTCATCTCGAGCTCGACCAGGTCGCCGGGTTTGACGTCTCCCACGGGAATGGCCTCAACGACCAGGGTGTTATCGTCGCTAAAGGTGATGTGAGCGTGCCGGCACTTACCACACCTGTCGCATGCGGCTGTGCGCTTCACCGCGACGGTTATCCTCCCGCCCGATACTCCCGTCACCGTTCCGAACTCTCTCAAAGGGCGGCCCCCTTCATCTTATCTCAAGGATAGGATACCGCTAAAACAGGATCTTGTGCTTCCGCCACCCAACATTGAGCACCATGCCGACGGCGAAAGAGTTCACAAGAAGGGCAGTGCCTCCATAGCTCAGGAAGGGTAGCGGAACCCCGGTCACAGGCATTATGCCCATGGTCATGCCAACGTTCACGGTGATCTGGAAGACAAACATGGAAAGGACCCCGCCTGCCACAAGCGTCCCCACCCGGTCAGTGGACGTAACCGCGGCGACGAGGCAGCGGTAGCATATGAGCAGATACAGCGCCAGGACACCCAGGCCCTTCACGAAGCCGAGTTCCTCGCCGACCACTGAGAAGATGAAGTCGGTATGCTGCTCCGGAATGAAATCAAGCCGGTTTTGAGTACCTTGGCCCAGGCCCTTGCCCCACAAGGAACCGGAGCCGATGGCAATCCTGGACTGGAGCACCTGATACCCGGTGCCGAGAGGGTCGGCATTGGGGCTGAACAGCGTGAGAAGTCTGTTCAGCTGGTAGTCATGAAGCGGGAGAGGCAGGCCCATATAAAGGTGCAGGCAAACGACCAGGGCTATCGCCAGGATCCCTGCCACGGCAAGCTTGGCAATGCGCCTCCCCGGGGTTCCACCGAAATAGAGCGAGCCCGTACTAACGGCCGCCAGCACCATGGATGTACCCAGGTCGGGCTGGGCCAGAATCAGGGCGAGGGGTACGGCCGTCCAGCTGTAGAAGGATATGAGACCCAGGACGCCCTTGGGAGGCTCTTCCCACCGGTTAAGGAGTCTCGCAGAGAAAAGAATGCTGACCACCTTCGCCAATTCTGAAGGCTGGAGGTCAAAAAAGCCCAGGGGGAGCCACCGGGTGGAGCCGCCTACCGTCTTTCCGATGATGAGGACCAACACCAGAAGGAGCCCGTTTATCCCATACAACCATGGAGACATCTCCACGAGGTCGCGGTGGTCGGCAGCCATTCCGAGCAAGAGCACAAACATAGACACGGCCACGATTACAACCTGCTTCTTTGCGTAGTAGTGGTCAGCGGATCCGTGGGTGGCGCTGTCGATAAGCGGTATGGAGAGAATATCCAGAATGAGCACGGCGATGATAAGGTACCAATCGATCCGCCGTACTATTCTCTTCTCAATACGAACGCTGGGTAACTCGATCGTTTGCGATCGCGCCTCTCTTGATGGATATCACGGGAATATTGGCAACAAGAGCCCTTTTCCTGTCGATCTCCTTCCAACTGAACTCGATGCCGGGCCTATCGATCTCTACGTACTTGGATATGGCCATGATGACTTCGTCCTTCATCTCTTCCATTATCCCATGGCTCAGAGACAAACGGTCCTGCATGAGCACGACCCTTAGCCTGTCCTTGGCCACATCCTTGGTCTTGGTCCTCTGTCTGAACCAGTTAAACATGGGTCGGATCCCCCCCTAACTTCTCCGCATAAGCCTGCGAAGGCGGCTCCATATGGACTCTTTCTCCGAAAGGTCGAGAAACGGCACCTCTTCGCCTTTTATGCGGCGGGCGATATTCCGGTATGCCTGGCCGGCAAGGGAGTTGTTGGCCATCACAGCGGGCTCACCGCGGTTGGTGGACACGACTATGTAGTCGTCGTCGGGAACGACACCCAGAAGGTCTATGGCCAGGATGTCTATGATGTCCGGGATGTCCATCATATCGCCTCTGGCCACCATCCTGGGCTTTATCCTGTTGATGATAAGCTCCGGCTTCTCAAAACCGGAAGCTTCCAGAAGTCCGGTAATCCGGTCGGCATCCCTCACTGCCGAAACCTCAGGCGTTGTCACTATCACGGCCCGGTCGGCGCCGGATATGGCGTTCCGGAACCCCTGCTCTATGCCTGCCGGGCAGTCCACAATGACGAAATCATGTTCTTCTTTGATCCCGTCGATGAGCTCTTTCATCTGTTCCGGGTTTACGGCGTTCTTGTCCTTTGTCTGCGCGGCAGGAAGCAGGAATAGCCCGTCAACACGCTTGTCCTTGATTAGGGCTTGCCGCAGGCGGCAGTACCCCTCAACCACGTCGACCAGATCGTAGACGATCCGGTTCTCAAGGCCCATAACTACGTCAAGATTGCGGAGCCCGATATCGGCGTCCACCACAACCACCTTGGCGCCGCTGAGAGCCAAGGCCACCCCCAGATTCGCTACCGTAGTGGTCTTGCCGACTCCGCCCTTGCCGGACGTAATGACTATTGCCTGACTCAACGATCTCCCTCCCATCGGATTCCCTCGAGAGGCTCTACGACGATTGTCCCGTCCCGGAGCCTCGCAACTTCCGGCTCGTTATCGCCGCTCCGCTCTCCTTCGGGAGGACGTCCTATAACGTCACCGATCCTGAGTTGTGTGGGCTCCAACCTAAGCGCGACGACAGATACGCTTGTATCTCCCGACGCGCCTGCGTGGGCGAGCCCTCTCAGGACTCCCATCACGACAATGTCGCCGGCGGCCTTGACCTCGGCGCCGGGGTTCACGTCACCTACAACCACCACCGAGCCATCGTAGGCAATACGCTGGCCCGACCTCACGGTCCCTTTGTAGAGAAGCGTCTCTGGCAGCATGCCGGCGACACCTCTCGCGTATGGCCGCGTGTCCCTCTCGCGACTCTGGACGTTCTCGCGTGTTCTGGCGGGAATCGCCGCCCGCGGACTCCTACGCTGCGCCTCAGGTTTGATGCCGGGCGCTTCGCCCCTGTGCTTCACCTTCTTCAGCTTGAGACCAAACGGATACGCCAGTATGTTCTGGATCTCCAGGATCTCGTCGAGGGAGAAACCTTCTTCGCCTGTCTCCAGGATCACGTCGGGAGAGCCTTTGAAGAAGAACTCGGATTTCTTGAGGTGCTCTCGCAGTTTCTCCTTGATGACCTCGAAGTCTTGCTTGGCGTTCAGAACGAGGTACAGGCCTTCCTTGCTGCCCTTAAAAACCACGTCTTGTGTGATGTCCATATCTGCACCTCCGCGTCGACCCACCCGGCGCGAACCCTATTCTCCCGCCTCCAGATCAGGCTGCAACCGCGGCTGGAAATAGGCGTCAAAGATGGCCCTGGCGACCGGGGCGGCCACCTCCGAACCGCTTCCGCCCTGGTCGATGACGACCGCCAGGGCTATCTCCGGGTTATCGAAGGGCCCGAACCCAACAAACCACGCGTGGTTCTCTCCCAGTGGATTCTCTGCCGTACCTGTTTTCCCTGCTACCTTTATGGGGAGATCGTGGAACGTCCAATAGGCCGTGCCATTGGGGTTTCCCGTTACCATGGCCATGCCCTTCTTCACTTCGTCAAATATCCACTGCTCTACGTCCAGTACGCCCGCGACCTCAGGGACGAACGAATGCACGACCTCGCCGTCTTGGGTCAAGACCTCCTTCGCCAGGAACGGTTTCATGCGCACCCCGTTGTTGGCTATGGCTTGCGTGAGGGAAGCCATCTGGAGGGGGGTCTCGAGGTTGAACACCTGTCCCATGGCGCCCAGCATGTGTTCCGAGTA
>CAZYFG010000042.1:0-2112 GCA_964646835.1 uncultured Eubacteriales bacterium
CTCGTGGACCGGGGCACCTTCGACGACATGGCCTGGTCCTGGCACTCCTTCGGCGAGTGGATGGATGCGGTGGACAACGCAGGGATTGGCGTCAACATCGCGCCGCTCGTGGGCCAAAGCCTGGTGAGGGCTTTCGTCGTGGGGACCGAAAAACGGCCGCCGGCGTCGGGCGAAATCCCCGCGATGAAGATCCTCGTTGAAGACGCCATGCAGCCGGGCGGACATGCCGAGACAGACGAGATCATCGCTCTCGCCGAGGTGGTCGCCAAATACGACGCCATGTACTCAACCCACATGAAAAACGAGGGCGAGGAACTGTTCCCCGCCGTGGAAGAGGTAATTGAGATCGCCCGGAAGGCCGGGGTCAAGGCCGAGATCTCCCACCACAAAGCGACCGGCAAGAAGCACTTCGGCAAGGTTCATAGGAGTCTGGAGATGATCTCGGAGGCACGGGCTCAAGGGCTCCGGATAACGGCAGACGTCTATCCCTACGACTTCGCCCAGACCAGTTCGCTGGCGTCAATGGGCGGCGACGTCTGGCGAAAGCTCATGGCGCCGGACGGCGGCGAATCGCTCCGGTTCCCCTCTGTAGACGAGATCCGGGCGTTTTTCGCCGACACCTCCAACAAGGAAAAAGTGAGAGCGCTGCCTGAACTCGCCGCAGCCGTGTCGAGACTCACGAACTACGTGATCGTGAAGGCCCCGTCGCTTCCTGAAATAGAAGGGCGAATCCTGGGCGAGTACGCCGAAGAGACAGGCAAGCCGGCGGTGGACATCCTGTTGGACCTCCTTTGGAGCGACGGGCTGGACGTTTGGGCCGCAGCCGCCATCAGCCTCGACGACGTCCACACGGTCGTGAAAGCCCCCTTCGTGATGCCCGGGACCGATGCTTTCAACGTCGACAGGCCCCTCTCGCCCACACCGATTCACCCCAGGCACCTGGGCACGTTCCCAAGGGTCTTGGGTAGGTTCGTAAGGGAGAACGACCTCTTCTCATTTGAGGAAGCCGTGAGAAAGTGCACGTTCATGCCCGCGCGGACCATGGGGATACCCGATAGGGGACTCGTCGAGGTCGGCTACTGGGCTGACCTGGTGATCCTGGACCCCGCAAGTCTCATGGACACCGCCACCGGGAAGGAACCCTACAACCGGCCGGTCGGCATTCATTATGTAGTTGTGAACGGGAAAATCGCCATCGAAAAAGGTGAGGTCAAGCCGGTCTACGCAGGCAAGGTGCTAAGGAGAAAGTAGAGACTCCCGCGCCCATTCTGAGTGGGCAGCATGCGCCTCTATTCTAAGTGGGCAGCGTGCAGGGTTTTGTTTTTCTCAGATCACGTCTGGCATCACACAGATGAAACGATTTCCTTGATGGAGGCGACAACTGCGTCATCGGGCGCGGCAAGGGGCTCCTTTGAGCCAAGCTGTGCCAGCGTTGGCATGCCGCCGCCCCGACCTCCCCAAGCGGAGGCGATCTTGGAGATGACGTCCCTGGCATCGGGGGTGCCGGAGGGCGACACAACTACGACCGAAAACCGGGGTGACCTCGAGAAACAGACGGTAGGCTTCCCAGAATGCTTGCTGAGCTTCGCTGCAGCATACTTGAGCCGATCAGGAGGGAGCAACTCAAAGACCTCCACGACCACGGATTCGCCTTTCTCCGTCACCGCCCGAGCGCGTTCATCGATCTGGAAGTCCAGGACCGCTTCCCGGGCTTCCTCCAATTCCTTCTCAACGTCGCGGAGGCGCAGGAGGGCAGACTCGGCAGCCTGCGGAACGGCCGTGAAAGGCACCGAGAGGATGCCTGCGGCCTGGCCAAGCAGGCGTTCTTTCTCCCTGTAGTCAAGTAGCGCCCTATTCCCACACCTGAAGACGACCCTGACTCCGCCGTGAGCCCGGTCGACCTGATTGATCTTGATGAGCCCCACGTGTCCTTAACTCAGGACGTGGGTCCCCCCGCACGGGCAGGAATCGTATTCCCCCACGGACACAACACGTACGTTGTCGGCATCAATAGCGAAGCGGGTCCGTATTCCTCCCGGAAGTCCGTCCCTCGGGTATTCCCGGGCCGTCACCGAGACGTCCTCACAGACAATTTGGTTGGCCCTCTCTTCG
>CAZYFG010000042.1:2221-12702 GCA_964646835.1 uncultured Eubacteriales bacterium
ATGTGCTGCCCGGTATGCTGCTGCATGAGGTCGAAGCGGTAGTCCCAGTCTATCGTCCCTCTGGCGAGCCATCCTTCCTCGGGGACGGTGGGCAGTCCGCTGCGAAGCGCCGGGGCGGGCACACCACCGTCAATCACATCGCCGTCAGTCACACCACCGTCAGTCACTTCACGGTCAGTCACTCCACGGTCAGCCAAATGGCCGTCAACTAGATGGACTATCCGTTCTCCATCCTCGACCACCTGGACGACCCGAAGGCTCTGTCGCTCGAATCCCAGCACGGCCTCGTCGGAGAGCAAGGTGATGAACCCCGTGTCCGCGGGTTGACCTCCGCCTTCGGGATGGAAAAGCGTACGGTCCAGTATGACCCCCACACGGTCGTCAAAACCGACGACCTCCAGAATCCTTGCCTCAAAGTCACGTGCCAACGGTTTCTCCCAGTACAGTCGCTCAGTCTTCAATGGGCGCACCTTCCCATGATCTTCTGCGTCATCCCTAACTCGGTCTCCGACGATCTGCGACACAGTCTCCCAACCGAACCCTCTAGATGAATATCCCCTTGGAACGGAGTTGCTCCTTGATTACGCCTGCAGGGTCACGCCTGGCGTACTTCCTGGAGATGTGTTCGCTCCACCCGTACCGGTCATAGTCCACATCGTCCTCGCCTTCCTCGGGTTTGGGGATCTTGGCTCCCAGGTTGACGTAGTAGCCTTCCCGGATGAGCCCGGCGTCCATGACACCCATAGCCTCTTCCACTTCCTCGGGAGAGAGGTCATGATATCCGTCCTTCATGAGCACGCAGGAAGTGGGTATCCTGGGTCTCGGCGGACTCTTCTTCGCGGGGTAACCGACAACCATTCCGACCACAGGATAGACACGTTCCGGCAAACCGAACATCCTGCTCAAGACAGGCTCTATCATCGGCGCGCCGCCGAAGAAGCACGTGCCCAGTCCAAGGGCTTCCGCGGCCATGACGAAGTTCATGGCGGCGTAAGAGACATCCTGGATGCCCAAGAACAGCATCTCCACGTCGTTGGCCTTGTTCTTCCTGCCCTTGAACGCGATGAACTTCTCAAGCTTCCTAAAGTCCATGCAAAAGAGCACGAACACCGGGGCCTTGGCTATGAAGCCGCCCAGGTATCGCGATATCTCTTGTTTCTTGGCGGCATCACGGGTGTATATGAAAGCATACATCTGGCCCGTGAATGGGGCCTGCTGAGCGGCTCTGGCTAGAGTCTCCAGAACCTCGTCGGGGATGTCTTGGTCGGTATATGACCTCACGGTCGATCTTTTGAGGATCAGGTCGATATAGGCGTTCTGGGCGATCTGGGCCTTCCGGGCGTTCTGCGCATTCTCGGTGCCTGGGGTATCCATGATACGTACCTCCTTTGGTAACGTCGGGACAGCAACGGAACGGGTCCGCCGGCTTAATCCCAAGTCTTCTCTCCGTCCGTAGCGGTTCCTGCAACCCGGTCCGCCAGCGCCTCCCACCGCTCGTACAGAGAAGCGAGCTCCTTCTCCACCCCGTCGTACTCCTTCCATGGCAATGACCGGGCATCGCTGTAGGCGGCTGGATCGTTGAAGACCCGGATCAGCTCATCCCTCTTCCGCTCAAGGGCCTCGATGGCGTTCTCAAGCTGCGACATCTCAGCCAACAGCGCCTTCCTTTCACCAAGCGGGTCGGGAAGTGGTTCGGGCCTGCCGCCTTTCCTGCCCCCACCTTCCGTGCCGGCGGCTTCCCTGCCGACGGCTTCCCTGCCGAGGGCTTCCCTGCTGCCGCCTTTCATGCCGGCGGCTTTTCTGCCAGGTAGACCTGCGTTCTCTTTGACCTCGCGGTCCTTGCCTCCCCAGGGACTCTGCCCGCGCCCTGACTCCAGAGGCCCACCGCCCTTCCGCCTGAGCACAAACGAAGGAAGGTCCTCTTCAAAAAGGATGTCCTCCCCGCTCTCGACTTTATTGCGGTAGTCCGAATAGTTGCCTTTGAAAACGTGGATCACTTCGTCTTCCCATATCCAAAGGTGTGTCGCCAAAGCGTCGATGAAGTACCTGTCGTGGGACGCGAACAAGAGAGTGCCGGGAAAGTCCCTGATGGCGCTCTCCAAGGCCTCCCTCGACGCCATATCCAGATGGTTGGTCGGCTCGTCCAGGATGATGAGGTTCGCCTTGCTCATGACCAACTTGGCAAGTGTGAGACGGTTTCTCTCCCCACCCGACAGGACGCTGACGGGCTTCTCGACCTCGTCTCCCGAGAAAAGGAACCGGCCCAGAAGGTCGCGGGCGTCCTGATTCTCCAGCCCGAGGGACCGGGCCTCCTGAAGGACGGTGTTATCGTCAGAGAGGTCGTCCAGCCCCTGAGAGAAGTAGCCGGTGATCACGTTTTGACCGATCCTGACCTCTCCCTCGTATTCCGTATCCTCGCCGACGACGCACCTTAGGAGCGTGGTCTTGCCGCAACCGTTGGGCCCGATGAGGGCGACACGATCGCCGCGCCGAACCTGCCAGGTGAAACCTCTCCACAGCGTCCGCTCGCCACCCGATTCGACGGGGAATGCTTTCCCGAGGTCGTTCAGTTCGAGCACTTCGTCGCCTGACTTCATGTCCACCACAAACCGAATGCCCATGGCGCGCTTTTCGGATTTCGGCTTGTCGATGATCTCCAGCCGCTCGAGCATCTTCTCACGGCTTTCGGCTTGGCGCTTTCTTCTGGGGGTGGCTTTCCACCTTTGGATGAACTCCCTGGTTCGAGCGATGAGGGCCTGTTGGCGCTCATACTGCTCTTTCTGGGTCCGGCGTTCCATCTCCCGCTGGTTCAGGTAAGCGGTGTAGTTGCCTGAGAAAACCCGACCTTCGCCGCCGTCCAGCTCCAGTATCTTGTCGGCCACCCGGTCTATGAAGTACCTGTCGTGGCTTACGATCAACACGGCACCGGGATAGTCTTTGAGGAAGCCCTCAAGCCACTCCACACCCGCGAGGTCCAGGTGGTTGGTAGGCTCGTCCAGGAGCAGGAGCTCGGGCCCCAGGAGCAGGAGCTTGGCGAGAGCAAGCCGGATCTTCTCGCCTCCGGAGAGGACACCGGGCTCTTTGGTGAAAGCGTCCTCGGTGAACCCCAATCCGGCGAGAATGGCCTTGGCCTTGTGCTCGAGGTTGTACCCGTCCAGTGCCTCGAACCGTGCCGTCACACGAGCGTAGTCGTCCATAACCTGCTCCAGACCGTCTTTCGTTGAGGCCATCCTGGCCTCCAAGTCCCTCATGCGGTTGGAAAGGTCGAGTATATCTCGCCTGGACGACAAGATCTCGCCCAGAACCGTGTCTTTGAAGGTGGGAACGTCCTGAGAAAGATATCCCCAGCTCCTCTTACCGATGACGGCGAAGTCGCCTCCGTCAGGTTCCATCTCACCGGCCAACACACGAAGGAGGGTGGTCTTCCCCTCGCCGTTTCGACCGATGACACAGACTCTCTCGCGCTCTCCCACGGCAAAGGAAACGTCTTTGAAGACGGCGCGGGCGCCAAAATACTTGCTGAGGTTGTTCACGCTGAGGATAGTCACTGTCGAGTCCTCCCTTAGGCGATCAAATGTTCGAGACAAAAGGGCATGGTGCGGCCAAAGACGCTAAACGCCGCTTTGCAGCCATGCACCTCTCGAACCGTTGATCATGAAGGAGAACCCCTTTCGCTGATGGGGAAATACCTACAGGCACTATAGCACGTATCCGGCTGTGTGGGAAGCAGGTATGCCAGTTCGGGTGACATGGGCTTTGTGACGGTTCAAAGCAGCCCGGTCCGGCACGGAATGTATGTTGCTATTCAGCAACGGTGCACTGCGTGAGAGATAACCGGAGCCTGTGGCACACAAAATGCTTGATGCGATTCCACCATTGTCCATTTTTTCCCAGATCGATGAAGTCGATCCGGCACAAAATGTACACTGGGCTCTGGGGGAGTCCGGTCAGTCTTCCGGCCACACGGTGATGGGCGGTTCGTAAATGGATCTCACCATCGCGGCAAGACCCTTGCCTGATCGAAGGGCTTCCGCGTCAAGCAGTTCGACGCGTAGGAACTCCCCGAATGCGCGGAGTCCCGGGACCCTGTCCGCCGCTTCGCGCGAGACCGCTTCGCAAACCGCTTCCACCAGCGACTGCATGGCTGCCGTCTTGCGCGCTACGACCAATCCCAATCTGACAGGTTCGCCCGGGAACTCCTCGCAACGGTTCTCCAGAAAGATGAGGGCTTTCTCTATGCCGCCGGCGATGGCGGCGATGTCCCTCGATGTCTCCTTGGCCAGGGCATACCGGAAGTACAGGTAGGCTTCGAGGTCGCCCTGTCGGACCTTCTCAAGCGCCCTGCCGGAATCGCCGGTCCCGAGCCGCCGGGCAACATACCCGAGAGCCCTGTCCACTAGACCGGCGCCATCGACCGAAAGAGGGACATGCCGCTCATCGCCCACTCAGCTTCGTCCTCTCGCTAGATCTTTCCGGTAAGCTTCATTGCCTCGATTACTCTCCTGATGGAGAGGATGAAGGCGGCAGTCCTCAGGCTGCAGTTTTCCTTCTGGGAAACCTCCCAGACGTCGTTCAGGCACCCGATCATCATGCCGTCGAGCTTGTTCATTACCTCGGCGAAGGTCCAGGAGATGTGCTGGAAGTTCTGGACCCACTCGAAGTAGGAGACAGTCACGCCGCCTGCGTTGGCCAGGATGTCGGGGATAACCACTACGCCGCGCTCCGCCAAGACGGCATCGCCGTCGGCGGTAACGGGACCGTTGGCGCCCTCGGAGATGACCTTCGCTCTCACGCGCTTTGCGACTCCCGGATCGATCTGGTTCTCCATCGCGCACGGGCAGAGGAGGTCCACGTCGAGGGTGAGCAGGTCGTCGTTGGAGATCTTGGTGATGCCGGGGGCCGAGTAACCCTCAATCAGGTGGCCCTTCGAGGTGGCCGTGTACTTCATGAGATCCACTATGTTCAGGCCGTCCTTGCAGTAGTAGCCGCCGGATATGTCCGAAACCGCGACTACCTTGACGCCCATCTTGTAGAGCCTCTCGGCGGTCCATCCGCCGACCTTGCCGAACCCCTGCACTGCAGCGGTAGCGGTGTTGGGCTGGATGCCGAGTTTCTTGAGGGCCTCAACGCCCACGATGGCTACTCCGTAACCGGTAGACTCTGCGCGGCCCAGCGACCCGCCCATTGAAACAGGCTTGCCCGTGAGAAGCGGGAGCATGCTCTCGCCTGCGATCTGGCTAGCCTCGTCAACCATCCAGGCCATTATCTGGCCGTCGGTGTTGACGTCGGGGGCAGGGACGTCTACGGTCGGTCCGATGTTGGGCATGAGCTGCCTGATGAATGAACGGGAAATGGCCTCGATCTCCTGCTTGGTCATCTTGGTCGGGTCGCAGGAGATTCCTCCCTTGCCGCCTCCGTAGGGGATATTGAGGAGCGAGCACTTCCAGGTCATGAGTGCCGCGAGTGCTATGACCTCATCCATCTCGACGGTGGGGTGGTAGCGAAGGCCGCCCTTGTAGGGTCCGCGGGCGTTGTTGTGCTGGACACGATATCCCTTGAAGACCTTGGGTTTGCCGTTCTCGGTTCCGGGGATCTTTACTTCGATAATCCTGTCTGGCTCTTCGAGCATCTGGCGGACATGGTCATCAATCGCCATCTTCTTTGCTGCCTGGTCAAAGAAAACTTTGACATTGTCTAGAAGTGACATCTTCCGATAACCCCTCCCTGGTGTATCTTCCACTTGGAGGGTAACTCCCCCGGTGTAACGAGCGCATAAGGGAGAGGCGGAGGAGCGTAAAGAAAACGTAATAATGGCCATGCCAAATAGGATCCAGAAGGTCCATTAGTCGGATGTCTACGTATCGCGCATGTAGTAGCCGATTCCAGGCTTCGACAAGATGTAACGGGGATTGGCGGGGTCCGGCTCGATCTTCCGCCGGAGGTTTGAGATGTAGTTCCGGAGGTACTGGTATTCGTCCCTGAACTCGGGGCCCCAGACGCGGCCCAGGATCTCTTCGTGGAGCAGGACTTTCCCGGCATTCTGAGCCAGATACTGCAGCACGGCGTACTCGGTCTGAGTGAGGCTCACCTCTTGCCCGCCTCTCCACACGCGCCGCCGGGAGAAGTCGATCTCCAGATCGTCCAGAACGAACTTGGATGAGCCTTGAGCTGACGCTCCCAGAGCGGCCCTGCTAAGAAGGGCCCTCACCCTTGCGTTAAGCTCCGGGCAGCTGAAGGGTTTGGTCACGTAATCATCGGCGCCGCATTGAAAGCCAAAAAGTTTGTCAGCCTCGCTGATCCTGCTGCTTAAGATGATGATGGGGACGTTGGAGAAGCTCCTAATGACTCGCGCCACTTCGAAGCCGTTCATGTCGCCCGGGAGGAGAATATCGAGGATGACCAGAGCCGGGCTTCTCTCTTCGACAAGCTTGAGTCCCGATCGCCCGTCTGAAGCGGTAAGCGCCGTATAGCCCTCACTCTCGAGGCTCAGCTTCACCAGCTTGGCCAGTTTCGGTTCATCTTCAATGACCAGAATGGTCTCGGAACTCACCCTGTGCCCCCCTCTCCAGACGGCCTATCCTTACGAAAAGGTATGGTGAAGTAGAAGGTTGAGCCTTTCCCGACAACGCTCTCGGCCCATATGTCTCCGCCGTGAGCGTTCACTATCTGCCTGGCGATGGGTAGTCCGAGACCTGTCCCCTGGACCTTTCCCGCGTCGCCATCTGCAACCCGGTAATGCCTCTCAAACAGGCGGTTCAGGTGCTCAGGCGCAATCCCGCCGCCCTGGTCCGCGACGGAAAATAGGAACCCTTCGCCGGTCCTTTTGACTCTGAGCACTATGAGCGACCCTTCCGGCGAGTACTTGATAGCATTGTCCAGAAGGTTTCTGAGTACTTGCTCCAACCTGGTCGGATCCGCGAAGACCTCCCTGGCCTCGGCGCTGATATCGGTAAAGAAGCGGTGTCCCTTGGAAATGGCGGACTCCTCAAGCAAGATCCTCTTTATGAGCGGAGGAAGGAGGACCGGCTCCATGGAGAGGCTGACCTCGGGTCCAACCGCCGATTCAAGGACCACGGAGACGAGTCTCTCGAGCCTCTCGCACTCTTCCATGACGGTGCCTAGGTACTCGTCCCACTCCGGAGTACCCGGAGGGTGCTTTCCTCCTGAGAGAAGCGAGAGGTAACCTTTGATGCACGCGAGAGGGGTTCGGAAGTCATGCGACAGGGCTCCCACCGCGTCGGCCAGTTCCCTTTCCCTGACCCTGGTGACCGCTGACTGAAGGCTTAGGCGCTTGGCGAACAGCCGAAGGACTTCGCTCATGACCCGCTTCGCCACGTGGTCTTCGTCGCCGGAAGCTCTCGGACTGCCCGGGCCTCTCTTGAGACACGCCACCAGGGACACCGGGACGCCCTCGCGGGTGCCGGTGAGCTCAAGCCTGCTCACTTCGCCGCTTGCTTTCGGGTCGCCCACTGCAACCTGGATGTCGGAACCGTCGGCCCCTCGACCTTTCATAGAAAGAAAGGACAGCCAGTCCTGACCGGCAGCGACCTCCCGAAGCCGCTCCAACGACCGGTCAGGATCGGGCTCCAACAAGGCTATTGACACTTCCAGCAGGAACTCCAGTGCCGCTTCCCAGTTCACCGAACCGCTCCTTAGGCATACCTGTCCATTTATCAGTATAAAGTTTCCGCGGCAAGATGACTATCCGGGAACACCGGGCACCTGCCTGGACCATCCTTGCACGGCTCCGGCTAGTTGTTTCGAGCTCCCACGTCCATTCTGGGGCGCTCGAAACTCGACCTACTCGAATTTGACCCTGGACACGCCGGCTATGAAGAACAGCGACCCAAACCCAAGGAGGACCAGGAGGTTGGGCACGATGGCCTGTAGCTGGGCGCCCTTGTACACCACGCCGGTTAGGGCGGACATGGCCCAAGCCTGCGGAGTGAATCTGGCGATGGTCTGCATGAAGGGCGGAACCAGTTCCAGCGGCCAGTAGCACCCACCGATCATGGAACTCGCCACGATGACAATGGGAGCAAGGGTCTGCAGCTGCGGCAGGGTCCTCACCATCGTCGAAAGCATCATGCCCAGTCCTGTGATTGCCAGCAGGAAGACGGCCAGGATAAGGACAAACGCAAAGGGGTTCGGGCCGTAGTCCATGTTCCGTAAGTAACGGCCGGATAGCAGCAACACCCCCAGTTGGGCCGCTCCAATAGCGTACGCGCCGAGGATCTTGCCGCCTACGATGGCTCCCCTTGATGCGGGAGCGGCCATGAGCCTTAGCCAGGTACCGTCCTGCCTCTCTTTGAGGATGTCGCCCGACGTGAATATCACCGTAAACATGGTGAACATAAGGTATATCCCCAGAGTTGGCAGGCCTATCGCGTCATCCGGTTGCCTGCCCTCGTCGCCCGCCAAGCCTGCCACCTCAACGGTGAGAGCGGGACGCCGGGTGTACTCGTCTACAACTCGCTGGACCAGCACATCCGCCTGAATGGGGACTGCGCCGGGTGAGAGCGCTGCCAGATCGAGCGCCACGTCCCTCACTTCGCGTGCCAGGAGATACTCGGTGACCTCCGTCTCAAGGACCTTCCCAATGACCCCGGGCAAACCGGTACTCGAAAGGCTCACTACATCCACCTCGAGGGGCTCATCCGAGGAAAGGCTTGCCTCAAATCCGCGCGGTATGACGATACCGGCCGATACCTTGCCTTCTCTAACGGCTGTGTATAGGTCTCCTTCCGAGACCACCATCACATCTTGAGCCCCGGAGTCGCGGAGGGATTGGATCATGGACGAGCTCAACCCTGAGTTATCAAGGTCGGTCACCGCCAAAGATACCCTCCCCCCGGAAGACACGTTCACAAAAATCGAGCCGAACACAAGCGTGAAAGCAACGGCAAGGCCGATCATAACCGCAAGAAAACCGACTTCATTGCGTGCCTTGCGCAGAGACAGCCCTGCAACGATTAGCGCAGTCCTCATGATAAGACCTCCTCAGTCCAGGCGAAGTCGCCAGATTCCCGCCGCCAGGTATGCCAACCCCATGGCGGCGAGGATGGTCGCCTGCCGAGATACGGCGGTCCAGACCTGCCCCTGCATGAGCACCAAGTATCCGTCCAATCCCCACCGGGTGACGGTCAACTTGCTGATAGCCTCAAGCACCGGGGGAAACAAGTAGAAAGGCAACTGGCACCCGCCCAGAAACGCCATGATCTGAACGCCGAAGTTCTCAAGGATGTCCGCCATCCTTTCGGTCCTGGCAACCGCGGCGATGAACATGGAGAACCCCGTGGCGGCCAGGGCCAGGGAGGCGGTAACAAGCAAGACTCCACGCAAGTCACCCCAGCCGGTCCGGTAGACCAGCGAAGTGAAGGCCACCAGCACCGCGAGCTGCAAAAAGGAGATGAGGTAGGTAGCCAGGGTCTTGCCCACTACGATATCCGCGCGTGTGGCCTTCGTAGAGAATAGCCTGGACATGGTCTTTTGGTTCTTCTCCTCGATGATGGACTTGGCGCCCATCATGCCGCCGAACAAGACGAACATCGCGCTCATGGAAGCGGTGTAGTACTGCTTGGCCGTGATCCATGTGGACTTCTCTTGGGTTACGGAAAAAAGCCCCGCCGCGCGGATCGTCGCCGAAATGATCCTATCCTGGACCTTCTGGGCGAAGCCGGCTGCTCCCTGGGGGGCGACTGCGCCGCCCGAAGACCCCGAAGCCGGGGCCATGAGGAACGGCATAAGATTCCGCATGGCGGCAGACACCGCAGAATACTGCCCGGTATAGGACCGGACGATGCTTGACACTACCTGGCCGGCCACGGCCCTCTCGGGGTTGGTGATCACCTTGAAACTCTTGGTATCGTGAGAAGCGAAGTCCGACGCGCCTTCAGGGATGATGACGGCAGCCCCCACTTCCCGTGCGTTCATGAGATTTACCGCGTCTTCTTCACTTGCGGCCGGCACCGTCTTGATGATAGCCGCGATAGACTCGTGGCTTAAGACCTCCATGAAACCCGTCGAGGCCTGGCCCCCGTCAAGGTCAACGACGGCCACGCTGAACCGGCTGATGGTCTCGGCCCCCGCAAACACGCCGCCTAAAGCCGCACCCAAGATGACGATCAGGATGATGGGCATGGCAATGATGATCGCCAGGGCTTTGTAGTCCCGAGCGATCGTCTTTACATCTTTGAGGGCAATCTCGATAGCCCGCATCTCCCTACCCCCTAATCTCTCAGAGCGCGCCCGGTGAGTTTCAGGAACACGCTCTCGAGGTTGGGTTCGTCAATGTTGACCGAGCGGACCTTTACTCCAGAGCGGGAAGCTGCTTCGAAGATGGCGGCCGCTTTCTCGTGACCGTTTTTCACGAGCGCCGTGATTGTGTGGTCAACTTTCTTCGCATGGAGAACATCCGGTAGATTGGCGATCTCGTCTACCAGAGAGTCCGGAACATCGCTAAGGACCAGTTCCACCGAGTC
>CAZYFG010000043.1:0-1627 GCA_964646835.1 uncultured Eubacteriales bacterium
CGGAACTTGGTGAACACCAACACAGTCAAGGTTTCCAGCACAAAGGCGGCCACCAGGTTCGCGATGGGGCCGGCGATGGCGACCTTGGCCATATCCTTTCTCGGGTTTCTGAGGCGATAAGGATCAACAGGGACCGGCCTCGCCCATCCAAAACCGAAGACCAAGAGGAGGAGCGCGCCAATGGGGTCCAGGTGCGCCCAAGGCTCAATCGTCATGCGCCCTGCCCTGTAAGCGGTATCGTCACCCAACCGGAAAGCCATCCTGGCGTGAGCGTACTCGTGGATGCTTATGCCCAAAAGGAAACCGGGTATCCTGAGGATCATGTCTGGGATTCGCAGAGTAAACCCTCCCTTTTGGGCCCTAACGTGAACCCAAAGTGACGTCTACAGTTATCTTGCGTTCGCCCCTATAGACCTCAAGGGTGACCCTATCGCCCGGCTTTCGCTCCAGGATCATCCGTGACAGGTCTGAGCCGGAGACCGGGACCCCGTCGACGGCAACGATGATATCGCCGCCCACCCGAAACTCCAACCCCGCCACCGTGACCGCCTTTGTCGAGCCCTTTATCCCTGCCCGTTCTCCGGGACTGCCCGGTTCCACCTCGGTCACCAAGGCGCCCTTCTGGGACGGAAGATCCAGGGCAGAGAGTACCTCTTCGCCGTAGGTCTTCAGGATCCCGTCCAGGGGTATATAGGAGATCCCCATGTAGGCCCGGAGCACCTGCCCGGTGGCGATGAGCTCCGGCACTATCTCGGATACGACATTGCAGGGTATGGCGAACCCGATACCGCTGGCAGAGTCCATGATCGCGGTGACAACACCAACGACTTCGCCGCTTGAGTTGAGGAGCGGCCCTCCGCTGTTGCCCGGGTTGACCGCAGCGTCGGTTTGCAGGAGGTTCTCGACGGTGAAGTCGTTGACTCCGGCTTTGGTTCTGCTCTCGATGGGTAGCGAGCGGTCCTTGGCGCTGATTACGCCCGTCGTCACCGTCGGGGACTTGTCGAGACCCATGTTGGACCCGGTGGCCATCGGCATCCCCATGGCTATGGCCTTTTGGCCCACCTTGATGCTGTCGTAGTCGGCGATCTTGAGAGGCACCACGTCACCGTCGTCAACCTCTACTTTAAGTACCGCAAGGTCGGTCAGCCTGTCCGAGCCGACGACAGATGCCTTGTAGATCCGCCCCGAATGAGTCTGCACCAGGATCTCGTTCGCGTTCTCTATCACGTGATTGTTGGTCACTATATGGCCGGTTCCGTTAATGAAGAAACCTGAACCGTTGCCCCTTCTATAGAAAGAACCGTAGAGAGAGGATTCTTCAGACTGCTCCGTGGATACCATGACCACTCCGCGCTTCACAACTTCGTATACGGAGATGGTGTTTTCCTCGTCTTGTATGCGCCAAACCTCTTCACCTTCGTCCGGGAGGTGAAGACCTGTGGGGTAGGCGGGCTCCGGACTGGCCCCTGCCGTGAAGTTCCGGCCCAGGGTCGCGAGTCCCCCAATGGCCAAGCCCAGGACTGCCAAGAGAATCAGCCAAGTCTCGGTTCTCGCCGAGAGCGGAATCTTCTTCATTGGTTCCCTCCGGTAGGACTACAGCTTGTACCCTTAGTCTACAACGGTTCTG
>CAZYFG010000043.1:1637-1993 GCA_964646835.1 uncultured Eubacteriales bacterium
TAGCCGAACACGATGGCGGCCATAAGGCCTGCGGCCGTGGCCCGGAGTCCTCCGGTCAGAAGACCGAACCACCCGAGGCGTCCTGCGTCCTCAAGCATCCCGGTGACCAGGCTGTGGCCGAAACCAAGTAGCGGCGTGGTCGCCCCTGCTCCGGCGAAATCCACGAGGGGCCCGTAGAGGCCCAGGCCCGACAACACCGCCCCGACGCTGACCGCCGAGACCATCACGAACGCAGGGTTCGTCTTGGTGGTGTCGACGACAATCTGGGCAAGAGCACAGAGCGCCCCTCCCACCAGGAAAGCATACAAGAGAGTCAAGACTGACCTTCCTCCCATCCTGGATAGACAAGGGAAACC
>CAZYFG010000043.1:2003-4141 GCA_964646835.1 uncultured Eubacteriales bacterium
CCGCGTGGGCTATGGACGGAATGGACTCGGCCTGCTGGCAGGTGGTCGGGCTATGCAGGGCTCCCGTCGGCACCAGAAGCACCCTCTTGTACTTGCCCGCCCGGAGGTCGTGGTAGATTTTCGCGGCAAACACCGACGCCACGCACCCGCAGCCCGAGGCGCCCGAGCATATCTCAGGTTCCATGTCGTAAATCATGAGGCCGGTGTCCTGATGGACTCCTTCCAGTTCGATGCCTCGCTTCTTGAGAAGGTGGAGCGCCACTTTCGAGCCCACCAGGCCCAGGTCCCCCGAAAACACGGCATCGTAGTCCGATGGGGACCGCCCCATATCGCTCAGGTGTCGCCACACGGTATCGGCGAAAGCGGGCGCCATAGCCGACCCCATGTCGTTGGGGTCGGTGATGCCGTAGTCGTTCACCCTCCCCACCGTAACGGATTCCACCTTCGGCCCTTCTCCTTGAGAAGACAGAAGAAGCGCCGCAGCTCCGGTAACTGTCCACTGGCTCGGAGGGACCCTCTGATAACCGAACTCCGTGGGATACCTGTACTGCCTCTCGGCGGTGTCGTGATGGCTGGAGGACGCCGCGACCACGTATCTGGCGAATCCCCCGTGGATGAGAAAGGACCCGATGGCCAGCGCTTCGCCTACGGTTGAGCAGGCGCCGTAGAGACCGAGAAACGGTATGTCCTTGTCCCGGGCGGTGAAACTGGACGAGATGATCTGGTTCAGGAGGTCTCCGGCCAAGAAGAAGTCTACCTGGGCATCATCCAAACCGGCCTTGGCCTGAACCAGGTCTACGGCTTGCCTGAGCATCTTGGTCTCGGCTTTCTCCCAGGAAACCTCGCCGCACAGGGTATCCGAGCACACAAGGTCAAAAAGGGATCCCAGGGGCCCCTTGCCCTCTCTGGGTCCGACCACCGAAGCGGTGGACACGATAACCGGCATCGTGGAAAACACACAGGTAGAAGCGCCTCTTCGGTTCAGAGTCAACTTACCGCCTCCGGAGGTTACTTGAAAACGTAAAGACGCAGGATGGAGACGATGAGAGCGGAGAGAGAACCGTACACGATGACAGGCCCCGCGACCTGGAACATCCTCGCGGACACGCCCAAAACGAAGCCTTCGCGCTTGAACTCCATAGCGGGGGACACCACAGAGTTGGCAAACCCTGTTATGGGCAGCGCCGCTCCCATGCCCGCGAACCGGCCAATCTCGTCATACACGCCGAGCCCGGTGAGGAACGCACCCAGGAACACCATGGCCGACGAAGTCATCGCCGCTGCCTGAGTCTTGGGCATTTTGGTGAGCAAGAAGCCCAGGATCACTTGAGCCACCGTGCAGATGATACCCCCCACTAAGAAGGCCATGAGGGTGTTTCGCAGGATCGGGCGTGGCGGCTGAAAGGACTGTGCCAGGCAGTTGTACTGCTCTCTCTCTTTGGTGCCGGGCCGCGTCATTGTGGGTCGTCCAGGTAGGCTACCTTTACGTCGGCCTTGTATTCGGTGATGGCACCGTCTTTGACGTTGGCGGTCCAGTTCAGGACCTCAACCCCCACGATGTTCTTGACTCTCGGCGAAGCCTCTCTCACGGCTTGATTGGCCGCGTCGCTCCAGTCCTTATTTGAAGTCCCCACGAGCTCAAGCACCTTGACTACCGGCATGAGAATCACTCCTTGAGGTTTTTGTTCTCGGAAGGATGCCTAAGGTAGTATCTCCTCTTCTGCCGAGAGGTACACCCTGAGTCTCGACAGGGCGGCCTTCTCAAGCCTGGATACGTGCGCTTGCGACATTCCCAGTTCGCGGGCCAGCTCTCCTTGGGTCTTGCCGTGGAGAAACCTGCCTTCGATGATGGAGCGCATATGCCCCCCCAGAGTCTCCAGCGCGTCCCTTAGCTCGACCGGATGGGCCTCCGGGGCTTCAGAGCCGTAGCCCGCGCTCACCGGCATGTCGCCGTAAGAGGGGATATCCTCGAGGTACCCAGGGGGAGAAGTCGCTTCCATCGCTTCAACAAGGGTGTCCACGTCGATGCCGAGCTCCTTGGCCACTTCCGCCGCCGGCGGGTCCCACCCGGTCCTGGCCGTCTTCTCATCAATTACCCGGCCGGCGCGGTACGCGATCTCCCGCAAGCGCCGCTCCAC
>CAZYFG010000043.1:4254-11484 GCA_964646835.1 uncultured Eubacteriales bacterium
CACTTTGATGGGAGTGTTGTCCCGGAGAAACCGCCTGATCTCCCCGAGGATGAGGGGCACTGCATAGGTGGAAAACGCGACTCCATAGGACGGGTCAAACCTGTCGACGGCTTTCAAGAGGCCGATGGCCCCCAACTGGTAGAGATCGTCCCTCTCTATTAGCCCCGCGTACTTGCGAAGGCACGCCCAGATGAGGCCCGTATTGGCCTGGAAGAGGGCTTCGCGCGCGTCTTTATCGCCCTGCCTGGCCCTCCGGGAAAGCGCCCAATCTACTCCCTGCACAGCCGCTTGACCATCCTGACCAGCGTCCCCTTGCCGGGAGCCGACTCCAGGAAGAGGCTGTCCATGAAGGATTCCATGAAGGAAAAGCCGAGACCCATGTGCTCCGGGATGGTCGAGTACCCGGGTTCTTTCGCTTTGGCGATGTCGGGAATGCCTACCCCCACGTCAACCACCTCGACTACGAGTTCACCGAGTCCGGACTCGCCTTGACCGGCCGCGGCCCTGACGGTTACCTCACCCTCTCCGTCCGGGTAAGCGTGGAGGACAGAATTGGAGACGGCTTCTGAGACTGCGACCTTGATCTCCTCGATCTCGGCCACGGAGAAACCCTGGGAAGCAGCGAACGTCGCCACCGCGATCCTGGCAACCGCGATGTTGGACGGGACACAGGCAAGCGTGAGCCTCATCTCGTTCTTCACCTGGGCGCACCTCCTTGGGAGGCCGGACATATGGCCTTAAGGGCATCTCCGTCCGTCCTGGCCGACGGGAGGACGGAAGCAAGACCGGCCATCTCCAGCATGGACTGGACTTTGGGAGGGACTGACGTGAGCCACATCTTGCCGCCGCCCAACGTGACCTGCCGGTACCGGCCGAGTATGGCCCCCAATCCGGTGGAGTCGACAAATTCCAGCCCCTCGAGATTGAGGATGAGGTTCGACGCCCCGGTCTTTCGGAGTTCCTCGTCCACTTTGTCCCTGAACGCGCTTGCCGTGGAAAGGTCAAGCTCGCCTGACATTTTAGCTACGAGGCACGAAGAGAACCGTTGAAATGACAAATTCATGCCCTCGCACCGTCCTTGGCAAAGATTTCCTTTTCATTCTACGGGTACGAGGGCATTTCCTTCACTTAAGCCAGCCAATAACCTACTAAGTCACCACAATGCGGATTTGGAGACCGCTTTGCCGTCCTCTACCTTCCTACCTTCCGACGGTGAATGCCCGGAAGTACCGGAGCGCGTAGTCCAGAAAGCCCGCCCTCTCCACGCTGTCCTTGGCGACCAGCGGTATCTGGGCTACCTTCTCTCCATCGACTTCGAGAGTGATGGCCCCCACTACGGCCCCCTCCATCACGGGAGCGGTGACCTTGTTGATGTCGACGTATTGCTTGACTTCGCCCTTCTGCCCCCTCCGGAGGGTCACGGCGAAGGGACGCTCGGGAACAACGGTAACCGTGTCGGACTTGCCTTTGAGGACCCTCGCCTGGGCGATCACCTCACCCGAGTCCAGAATTGAGAGTGACCGGAAATTGGCGAACGCCCAGTCCAGGAGGCGCGAGGCATCCGCCAGCCTCTGGTCAGGCGTCTCTGCGCCCATCAGCACGACGATGAAGCGCGAGTCCTTCTCCTTGGCGGTAACGGATATGCAGTAGCCCGACTTGTCGGTAAACCCGGTCTTGAGGCCGTCGCACCCGGGATACAGGAGAACCAGTTTGTTGAAGTTGGTGAGCTCGTTCTGGCCACCGCGGAAAGGCATCTGGTAGATCTTCGTGTAGTCCAGAAGATGAGGGACCCCGACGGCGGCTCTCGAGAGAATGGCCAGGTCCATGGCCGTGGTCACGTGGTTTTCGGCATCAAGTCCGTGGGAGTTCTGAAACGTCGTGTCAACCATTCCAAGCTCTCGGGCTCTCTCGTTCATCCTGGCAACAAAGGCTTCCTCAGTGCCTGAGATGTACTCTGCAAGTATGACCGCCCCGTCGTTGGCCGAGGCGACCGCTACCGCCTTGATCCACTGCTCCAGTTCCATCGTCTCGCCCGGCTCGGCCCAGACCTCGGTGCCCCCCATCTCCCAGGCGTTGGCCGAGGCGGTGACTAGGTCGCCGAGACTCACTTTCCCTGCGGCTACATCTTCAAGCGTGAGAAGCAGGGTCATTATCTTGGTGACGCTTGCCGGGTGGCGCTTTTCCCGGGAGTTCTTCTCGAAGAGAACTTCGCCCGAGATGGCGTCCATCACGACGCAGGAAGGCGAGTCGCACCTGGGAGGCGGCACCTCTTGAGGCGCGGCGAATGCCGGCGATACGGCCGGGACGAGAACGAAGGCAAGGACCAGGATCCCGTAGATAGCGGCGCGCGCCGCCGTGCGGATCCGGTGCATTGCGTGCCGGGTCATGTTCATGTGGCGTTCCTCCAAGTCTTAATGTCCTGACTTAGGATTCCCGCCGGGTCCAGACCCTTATCAATCTCATTCGGGTCTATGCTCTGGGGTGGCTCTTCGCGTAGACGTCCTTCAGACGGTCTTTCGTGACGTGGGTGTAAATCTGGGTTGTGGATATGTCGGCGTGACCCAACATCTCTTGTACGGCCCGTATGTCCGCACCGTTCTCCAGAAGGTGTGTCGCGAACGAGTGCCTGAGGGTATGGGGAGTGATCTCTTTTCGGATTTGGGCCTGGGTGGCGTATTTCTTAACGATCTTCCAGAAGCCCTGTCTCGTGAGGCGCTTGCCGTGATGGTTCACGAAGACGGCCCTCTCTTTGGCGTCGGCTACCAGCTTGGACCTGGCGCCCTCCAAGTATGCCCTAAGCGCCGAGACCGCGATGTCGCCCATGGGCACTACCCTTTCCTTGGAGCCCTTGCCCATGCAACGGACGAACCCTTCCTTGAGATCCACGTCCAGGATGTTGAGGTTCACCAGCTCGGAGACACGGATGCCCGTAGCATACAGAAGCTCAAGCATTGCCTTGTCCCGTTTCCCGGAGGGGGTGCTCAAGTCAGGCTGGTTGAGGAGGCGCTCGACTTCGTCAACGGTGAGTACCCTTGGCAGCTTCCTCTCGAGTTTGGGCGACGAGAGGTCATCGGTGGGGTCCGAGGTGACGTAATTCTCCTTGACCAGGAACTGATAGAACGCCTTCAAAGCGGCAAGCCTGCGCGCGATGGTGGCGGTTGCCTTGCCTTGCTTGCGGAGATACATGAGGTAGGCCACGATGGTTGACTGAGAAGCGTTCTCCAAAGAGGCGGACGTGTCGCCGGACAAAAAGCCATAGTACTGCTTAAGGTCACGGCTGTACGACTCAAGCGTGTTTGACGCGAGCCCCTTCTCATGCCCCAGGTAGTCTATGAACTCCTGTATCAGGCTTTCCATTGACGCACATCCTCCCCCCGGTGGATACCAGGATAGACCGCTTCTCTATGTTTCCCTTGTGTGGGGGAAATATCCTACTTGTAGAAATGCCTTCCTGCAAGAGTCTTATGTCAGGTTGACACCGATTATGCAGCCGGGTGTCAACTGAGAAGAGGGACCCTTCGACAGGGCCCCTCTCCAATGAGTTCTCCAAGGCTTCTGTTAGCCAATGACCTCGCAAAGCGGCGTATAGGGCAGGTTGTGGGCCTTGGCGACTTCCTCGTAAACGACCTTTCCGGCGGTGACGTTCACACCCTTCGCAAGAGGCGCGTTGGACTTCACGGCCTCCTTGAAGCCCTTGTTGGCCAAAAGGAGGGCGTAAGGCAGAGTGGCGTTGGTGAGAGCGAACGTCGAGGTGCGGGGCACGGCGCCCGGAATGTTGGGCACCGAGTAGTGAACCACACCGTGCTTCACGAAAGTCGGGTTTGAGTGGGTGGTCGTATGGTCCATGGTCGCGACGCATCCGCCCTGGTCGATAGCCACGTCCACTATCACCGAGCCGGGCTTCATTGCAGCGACCATTTCTTCTGACACCAGTTTGGGCGCCTTGGCGCCGGGGATGAGCACTGCGCCTACAACCAGGTCGGCCTTCTTTACGGCCTCGGCTACGTTGAACGGGTTGGACGCCAGGGTCTGCACTTTCGTGCCGAAGATGTCGTCCAAGTATCGCAGCCTGTCCAGATTGACGTCAAGGATGGTCACCTTGGCGCCCAGACCTACCGCCATTTTCGCGGAGTTGGTGCCTACAACTCCGCCGCCGATGATCACCACTTCGCCGGGCAGGACTCCGGGGACTCCGCCCAGGAGGACGCCTCTGCCGCCGTGCCGCTTCTCGAGGAAGTGGGCTCCGACTTGAACCGCCATGCGCCCCGCGATCTCGCTCATGGGAGTGAGCAGCGGAAGCGCCCTCGAGGGAAGCTCCACGGTCTCATAGGCGACCGCGTCCACTCCCTGGTCTATGAGGGCCCGGGTAAGCTCCGGTTCGGGCGCAAGGTGGAGGTAGGTGAAAAGCAAGAGACCCTTTTTCATCCGGGGGTACTCAGGCGGGAGGGGCTCCTTGACCTTCATGATCATGTCCGCCGCGCTCCAAACCTCGTCGGCGTTGGGAAGGATGGTAGCTCCGGCTTTTATATAATCTGCGTCGTCTATGCCGCTGCCTATCCCGGCGCCGGTCTCCACAACCACCTGATGTCCGTGGGACACCAATGCGTAGGCTCCGGCGGGCGTCAACGCAACTCGGTTTTCATCAGGCTTTATTTCCTTTGGTACTCCGACTCTCAAACCGCTCAACCTCCTTAACATTGAGGAAAGGAGCATTAAAATGCCCAAGCATCCAATTCCACATCGCCTGCCAAGATCCTTCAGTAAAGTACCGGAAATCGTGCTTTCGGGCACAATCTGGGCAGTCGACGCTCCCTTACCGGCTCATAGTCCGACGGAGCGTGAGAGGAGGAGGGGCGAGACAAACGCCTCGACGACGGAGGCCAAGAAGAGACCGGCGGCGACCATGAAGAACCGCCACGTGTATGTGGCGACCATCTTCCAGAGCCCCGTAGTTCCATGGCCTCTCCCTTAGAAGCGCTATGGAAAAGGATACCGACATGGCCGAAAGGGCAATAAGCACGGGGATCGAGATCAGGTTGTGCGGCATCATACCCGTCAGAAACACGGCGAGGCCGCCGGAGGTCACTTCCCTGAGGAGGAACATGGAACCAAACCCTGCGGCAAACCCGCGAACGAACAGCAAGACACACGTGATGGGGGCCCCGATCACGGCCAGTCCGAACGCCCAGATAAGGAGCGCGGTACGGGCGTTCTGCTCCAAAGACAATCGGAACACTGCCTTCGGGTCAAGCCCCGGATTGTGGACTCCGCGCATGAAGACCTCAAGGTATGCCACCAGCTCCGCCTTTTCGTCGGGCGACAGCACGCGCAGCCCTAGAATGCCCATGACCAGCCCGGCGGCGAAGAGCGCCAAGCAAAGGAGCAAAGGGGAGAACTTGAGGGTTGTACGCATCTTGAGAGCCTCCGCATCGTCTTGCCATAAGCAACACTATGAGGAAGCCCGGCAGGGTTATTACTGATTGGTCACCGGCCGGCCTCTCGGCGCGCCAATTCTCGCGCCGGGAAGATCAGGGTTTTGACGGCTCCGGCTTGACCGGGTTCCCGTCATCATCGGCCCTATCGAAGGGCCGGAGGTCGGGCAATTCCATCTGGCCCGGCCGTTCCTCGGACGGTGTGGCTACGGGCTTTTCTGCCGCAGGACCGCCCTTCTGGCTCTCGGGGGAAGTGCCGGAAATCGGCCTGTGAGGGAGGACTTCCAGGCGGCGGTTCATGGCATCAAGGGTGGCTCTCAGGCACGCTTCCCTGAGGTCCCTCCTCACGATCGCGCAGCCAATGAGCTGCTCCTGGTTCCGTCGGGGAGTTAGCAAGTCAACCAGGACGGCAACGGCCGACTTCTGCCCTACGGTAAAGGTGGATACGTCGTCAACGAAAAACGCGTTGGGGGGAGTCAGGGTAAGGTTCGCCGCGAGGCAAGTCGCCCTGGCAACCCCCAACAGCGTCGCTACTTCCGATGAATCGGTCACGGCCCTGCCGACATACACCGCCGTCTGGTTCTCGATGGCCCGGTCAAGCGTTACGACTATCTCCGACTTGCCCGTTCTCCCGTCCGTCTTGACCTCCAGGCCAACGTAGCGAATGCGTCCGGGCTGAGCGGGAAGACTTGTCTGGACCTGCGCGACCGACACCTTTCGCCTGTCAACGGTGATGTCCCACTGAGCTTTCAGGGCGCTCTGGACATCTCTCACTATCTGCTTGGGGTTTCTGCCCAGTCCGGTGAGGATGTGGATCTCCTCGATGGCTCCCCAGTCATTGACGACAACTCTTGCCTTCTGGATACCCGGAAGGCAGACCAGGAGAGACTCAATATCTCTCACACTCACCGTTTTCTTTTCGCTCACTAAGGCTCACCCCAGCGGGGATGCCATCCGATTCAGGAGCCCTTGGCCTTATTGTTCCGATTTGACGAGCCGGTAACCTTTCCAAAGCGCCTCTTCGTTGAGCGGAAGGAGGCTGTGGTGCCTCTGGCTTATCACTTTGGGAAGCACTTTGATGACCGTCTCGACCTTCACGATCTCCCGGGCTCCGAGAAGGGCCCCGAGGCAGACCATGTTGGCGATGCGGTCGGAACCCAGCTCTCTGGCCACATCATTGGCCGGAATCCTGTAGACTTCGACGTCCCCTCTTATATCTTCGACAGGAATCAGTGATGAGTTAACAATCAATACTCCGCCTGGCTGAACCGCGTTCTTGAACTTGTCGAAGGACGGCCTGTTCATGACTATCGCCGCCGTAGGCTCGGCCACCACGGGGGACGCGATGGCGTCATCTGACACGCACACTGCGCAGTTGGCGGTGCCGCCCCGCATTTCCGGCCCGTAAGAGGGAAGCCATGACACTGCCTTTCCTTCCTCTTTGCCGGCGTACGTGAGGAGAGTGCCGATCAGCATGATTCCCTGACCGCCGAAACCTGCCATGATTATCTCGTGGTCCACGGTTTACTCTCCCTCCCCCGTCTTGAACTCACCCAGCGGATACTCAGGGATCATGTTCTCTTCGAGCCACTTGAGCGCGTTGGCCGGAGTCATGCCCCAGTTGGTGGAGCAGGTTGAGAGTAGTTCGACCAGCGAGAACCCTTTCCCTTCGATCTGGTTCTGGAAAGCTTTCTTGATGCCTTGCTTGGCCCTCTGGATGTTGGCGGGGTTGTGCAGCGAGAAGCGGGCCACATAGTAGGCGCCCTTTACGGTGGACAGCATCTCGGATACCTTGACG
>CAZYFG010000043.1:11588-12612 GCA_964646835.1 uncultured Eubacteriales bacterium
GATTGAGGCCAGGTCGCCGTCGCCCTGGTAGGTAAAGACGATGCACTCGGGCCTTACCCTCTTCACTCCGGTGGCCACGGCAGGAGCCCTTCCGTGAGCGGCCTGCTGGAAGTCCACGTCGAAGTAGTTGTAGGCGAACACCGAACAACCCACGGAAGCCACTCCGATGGTCTTCCCCTGGATGCCCAACTCATCGATTGTCTCCGCAACGAGACGATGGGCGATGCCGTGGGTGCACCCGGGGCAGTAATGCGTGACAACGTTTGTCAGGGACTTGGGGCGCGTATAGACTGGGATCACTTCACGCCACCTCCTACTCTGTCGAAGTAGTCGGTCCGGCTTGGGACTTTTCCTTCGATCATCTCCCGAAGGCGTCGTTCGACCTGCCGGGGCGTGGGAACGGCGCCGCCGGTCCTCCCGTAGTAATGGACGGGTTTCCGCCCGTTGACCGCAAGCCGCACGTCTTCCACCATCTGACCGGTAGACATCTCCACCGTGAGGAAGCCCTTGGCGTTTTGGATCACCTTGTCGAAGGCCTCGTCCGGGAACGGCCACAGGCTGATGGGCCGTATCAGTCCGACCATGACTCCTTCTTTCCGGAGCCTCTGGATAACCGACATGCAGATCCTCGCGACGGTACCGTACGCGACGAAGAACCATTCGGAATCATCGCCGTGAACTATCTGGTACCTCACTTCGTTCTCCCGTGCTTTGCGGTACTTCTCCTGAAGCCGCCAGTTATGGGCGTCCAGTTCCTCGGGGTCGAGGTAGATCGAGTTTATGAGGTTTGGCTTCCGTCCCTCGTTGCCCGTGGTAGCCCAAGGCTTCGCGGGAAGCTTGGCCGCGTCTGTCACTTCCGGAAAGACCACCGGCTCCATCATCTGCCCGATCATGCCGTCGCCCAGGATCATGACGGGGTTCCGGTACTTGTCGGCCACGTCGAAGGCCGTAGCCATGAGGTCGCAGCCTTCCTGAATGGTCGCAGGGGCGCAGACGATCAACCGGTAGTCGCCGTGCCCCCCGC
>CAZYFG010000044.1:0-1465 GCA_964646835.1 uncultured Eubacteriales bacterium
GACCGTGGTTTCGGGAGCGGCCATCGCCATGGACGTACTCGACGCTTACTTCCAGAGGTTCAACCGCCACGCCCGTGCCACGATCGACTCAGTAGGCGACTTCCTCGGGCAGGACCTCAGGGACCTCATGGTCACGACTAAAGACATCGACGTCGAGATCATGGAGATGTCCAAGCTCTTGGCAAGCGCCCTCAACAAGGCTACCCAGCCCGCCATCAGCGAGGAAGAGATGCTGGATTATTTGCAGTAGCTCGCGCGCAGCAGCTCGCGAAGTATGGGAGGGGCAGTTCACGCTGCCCCTCCGTTTTGACGCACTCGCCTCGAAAACCGCTACTTGCCTAGGGTTTCTCGTTTAGAACTGCTTCTGCTGTCCCGCTGCGGGGAATCTACCACCCGACAGGCTCTGCTCTGCAAGCTCGATCATCCGCCTGACCATGTGTCCGCCGACGGCGCCGCAGGTACGAGACGGGATGTCACCCCAGTAGCCACCCGGGGGCTGGATGCCCAGCTCGTTGGCGACCTCGTTCCTGAAGGCATCAAGAGCCGCACGAGCCTGAGGCACTACCGCGATGTTACGCTTCTGCCCAGTTCCCAGTCCATGTCACCGCCTGTCGAACTTATTATGTTCACCTGAAGAGGCTTCATGCTGGGATGTTGTGGCTTTTTTATGTTAAGTTTGTCAACAACTTGACGTAACTTTTCTAGCGTGAGCGGCCGTGCTTTAGGAGGTCGCCGAACCGCGCCCTAACCTTTTCCACGGTATACCGGATCTCGGGAGATGCTTCGCCAGATTCTACCGCTTCCAGCATCTCTCTGGCTTCTTGCCTCGCCATGGAGATTATGTCAAGGGAAAGGCCGAGGTCCGAAAGCCTCAAGTCGGGCATGCCGTGCTGGGCCGTACCGAAGAACTGGCCGGGACCTCTTTCCCTCAAGTCCATCTCCGCTACTTCGAACCCGTCCCACGTCTTCTCACGTTCCTTGAGGCGTGCCAGGCCGGAATCCGTCGAGGCCACCAAGAAGCACACCGAAGGATCTCGCCCGCGCCCGACCCGGCCTCTCAGCTGGTGCAGGGTAGCCAGGCCGAAGGAGTCGGCGTCTTCTATCACCATGCAAGTTGCGTTTGGTATGTCGATGCCCACTTCAATCACCGTCGTCGCAACCAGCACCTGGATTTCGCCCTTAGCAAAGCTTTCCATGGTCTCGTTTATCTCGTTTTTTGACAGGCTGCCGTGGATAAGGCCAATGCGGGTGTCCTTGAGGTATCCTTCCTGAAGCTCCTGCTTGACCATGGAAGCCGCCTTCCTGTCGGTCTTCCCCTCGCTTATAAGAGGACAGACGACAAAGGCCTGCTTCCCTCGGGATAGCTCGTCCCTCACCGCGCTGTAAGCTATCCTCCGCTCTTTTCTGGTAACACACCTCGTCCGGACGACCATCCTTCCCTCTGGCATCGAATCCATGACCGACA
>CAZYFG010000044.1:1475-10475 GCA_964646835.1 uncultured Eubacteriales bacterium
GGGGATAGGCGTCGCGCTTACGACCAGCATATGTGGGAGGACGTCATGGTCAGCCGATAGCTGCAACCTCTGCTTGACCCCAAACCGGTGCTGCTCGTCGGTGACCACAAACCCGAGCCTATGCCACTTTACCTCCGGGCTCAAGAGGGCGTGGGTACCAATCAGGATGTCGATTTCGCCTTCGGACAGCTTCCGAAGGGTCGCTCCTCTCTCGCTTTTCCGAACGGCGCCTGAAAGGAAGCCTGTCCGGGCCCTCTCGCCACCGAGGGTCTGAAAGGTCTTGAAGTGCTGAGATGCAAGGATCTCCGTCGGCGCCATGAGAGCTCCTTGCCAGCCGTTTTCGACCGCCGAGAGGAGCCCCCACATGGCCACTACCGTCTTCCCGCTCCCCACGTCTCCCTGGAGCAGTCTGTTCATGGTCCGTCCCGAGGTCAAGTCACGCCCGATGTCGTCGATGGCCCGTCGCTGGGCGGGTGTCAACTGGAAAGGGAGATCGCTTAGGAATCCGTTGGCTTGGCCGAACTCCTGAAAGGCATCCGGTGCGGGAGACTTCTGGGCCTCGGCCTTCATCGACAGCAGCGCTATCTGAAGGCTGAGAGTCTCACGGAAGGCAAGGGTGCGGCGCGCGAGTTCCCACGTATCTGGGGATTCGGGATCGTGGATCCCCTTGTAGGCCTCCTTCTCGCTCAAGAGACCGTGCTTGTCCAAAACGGACTGGGGGATCAGCGGGCTCATGTAAGGGACATACACCTGGAGGGCGTCCTTGATTATGGCGCGGAGGTTCTGAGAAGTGAGCCCTTGTGTCGCGTGATACACGGGGATTACGGGGCCCCGTCCTCCCGACATGTCGCCTACTCGCCAGACCGGATGGGCGATCTCGAAGGACCCCCGCCTCCACTCAACTCTGCCCGACGCCGTGACCTGTAACCCGGGCGCAAAGCGCCTGCTCACATAGGGCATATTGTACCAGACGAGGTAGAGGATTCCCGTGCCGTCCGTCATACCGACGCGAAGCGCCCTTCCGCGGCTACTCCCGATGAACTGGAGAGAGATGACCTTTCCCTGGACCGTGACTTCCGCGCCCGCCGTGACCAGTCCAACCGGCACGACGCGTGAAAAGTCGTCGACGCGGAAGGGGAAATGATCCAGGAGGTCACGGGCGGTCTCCACGCCGAGTTCGGCGAGGAGCGCGGCCTTCTTCGGGCCGACGCCCTTGACGTACCTGACCGGATCATCAAGTGACGGTCTCATGGAGCGAGTCATTCCACCGAGACAATGTAGTAGTATAGCGGCTGGCCGCCTCGATGGAACTCGATCTCTACCGACCCACCGAGGATGGACTGCAGTTCTGCCTGAGCCCTCTCAGCCGTCTCTTCGTCCACGTCCTGACCCCAGTACACGGTCACGATCTCATCGCTTTCCTTGACCATGCGACTCACTATCTCCTTGAGAGCCAGAACCGGGTCTTTCCCGACCAATTCAACCTTGCCGTCAACGAGGCCGAGGATGTCCCCCTGGTTCATCACGTGCCGCCCGAACTTCCCGGTCCGGGCCGCGAACGTTACCTCTCCGGTCTTGACTCTCTTCAGGGCTTTGGATGCCCGCTTAAGGTTGTGGCTCATGTCCTCATCAAGGTTCAACGACAAAAGCGCCGCTATACCCTGGGGTATGGTCTTGGAGGGGATGATGTACATGTTTCGCTGGCCGATAATCTTCTTCGCCTGCTTGGCCGCCAGGAAAATGTTGCCGTTATTCGGCAGGAACACGATCTTCTTGGCGGAGACAGTCTTCACCGCCGCAGCCAGTTCCGCGGTAGAGGGGTTCATGGTCGCGCCCCCGTCAATCACCAGGTCGCAGCCCAGGCTCTTCATGATCTCCTTGAGGCCTTGTCCGGTCGCAACCGACACTATGCCCGTTTCCCTAACCCGCTCTTCGTGTACGGCAGCCGATTGCGAAGGCGTGAGGACCGGAGTATGGGCCGTCGGCGCCACAGGTCCCTTTTCGGGAGAGACGGACCGGGCCATGGCCTCCGACTGCTCTATCATGTTGTCTATGGTGACGTTGGATAAGGTGCCGTGTTTGAGGCACACGGAGAGGACATCGCCCGGGCGGCCGGTATGTATGTGGACTCTGGCCAGCTCATCCGACCCCACCACAAGGAGGGAATCGCCGAGAGGCGTAAGGTCGGCTCTCAACTGTCCTAACGACGACCCGGCCATTGCCACCAGGAGCTGAGTATCGTAAGGATACCTGATATCAGCCGTCTCAAGTTCCTCGACACGGAACGACTCCTTCGGGGGCGGCGGGTAACCCACGGGGCTCTCGCCTACCGCCACTTCCCTGACTCCTTCGTAGGAAAGCCCGTCGAGGAACCCTTCCACGATGAAAACCAGTCCCTTGCCGCCGGCGTCCACTACCCCCGCCTGTTTCAGCACTGGGAGCATCTCAGGAGTCCGATCCAAGACTGCCTTGGCCTCCCTAAGCGCCGCATCCAGGATCGCCAAAAGGTTGGAAGAGGAGGCCGCGGACGAAGCCCCGTCCCTAAGAGCCCTGAGTACGGTCAGGATGGTACCCTCAACGGGTTTCATGACGGCCTTATAGGCCGTGGTGACCGCCTCGTCCAACGCCCTGCAGACCTCGGGAGCCGAGACGCTGTCCTTTCCCGAAAAGTACTTGGCTATCCCGCGAAGTATCTGCGAGAGGATCACTCCCGAGTTCCCCCTGGCGCCCATTAAGGCACCGTGGCTAGCCATCTCGGAAGCTTCGGACAACGTGAGACCCTCGCGCTGCGATATGGCATCCGCCGCCGACGAAAGGGTCAAGTACATATTGGTCCCGGTGTCTCCATCGGGCACCGGGAAGACGTTGAGGGAATCCACTTCTCTCTTCCGCGCGCCAAGATACGATCTGGCGCTCAAGACCAAACTTCGAAAAACGTCCCCATCCAGGACACTATGGGCCATGGTCAACTCCCCGAGCTCCCTTGCAGCCTGATTCCTTGCACGTTCACCGTGACTTTCTTGACTTTGAGGCCTGTAACGTTCTCGACCGTGTACCTCACCTTTTCCACGACCATCCGGGCAACCTCGGAGATCTTCACTCCGTAGCCTACAACCACTGCCAAATCAATGTAAACAGAATCGCCCTCGATGGACACTGAAACACCCTTGGAAAGGTTCTCTTTGCCAAGGAGTTCCGCGATGCCGTCTACCATCCTGCGGCCCGCCATGCCGACAACGCCGTAACACTCGGTAGCCGCCGCCCCCGCGATGGTGGCAATGGCTTCCTCGGACAAGACGAGGCGCCCAAGACTCGTCTCTACCTCTTTGCCGGTCAGTTGAGGCATAGCCATCCTCCTTAGCTTGCGAGGTCACACCCACTTCTAGATGATTCTCCGCTTTTCCTCCCTATTCTCCTTATGCTACAATGCTAGGGTCATACGGAAGACCCGTAAGGAGGTTTTTTTCGTGCCCAGGTGCGAAATCTGCGGCAAGGCCAAGGCGGTCGGCCACCGCGTGAGTCACTCCCAGATAAAGACAAAGAGGACCTATTCCCCCAATATCCAGAGGGTCCGTGCCATAGTAGACGGCCACACCAAGCGGGTTTACGCCTGCACGGCGTGCCTTCGTTCGGGAAAAGTGAGGAGAGCCGTGAGGGCGAAAGCCGTATCCGAGAACTAGCATCTCGGGATTAGGGTCTCGGCCTACGGAACCTGCAGCCAAGAAGAACACCTCTTCCGTGCGTTCGGAGAGGTGTTTGCATTTGACGGCCCCTTGCTCACCTGTAACCGAAGAGCCCCAGGATCGCTCTCACGATGCCCGAGAGCGGTTTGGGGACTCGCATGACGCGCACCTTCATCCGGCAAAGACCCCCTTTAAAGTCCGCTCCTAAAGCCGTAAACGGCGCCGCAGACGAGTCCGGCACCCAAAAGCGCGAGGATAACCCATGAGGGCAGCGATAGAAGGAGAATCAGGACCCCCGACGCCCCCAAAAGCGCCCAAAGGTAAACCCTGTTTTTGGCCTTGGACTTAAGCCGCATGACATCCCCGCTTTTTCCCGTAGGAATCACTAAAGTATATTCAGGGATTGCGCGAGGTGCTCTCTCTAAGGGAGATTATGGCTTCACGTCTGTCCGGAGCTTTAAAGAGGTAGTTCCCTGACACAAGGATAGTCGCGCCGCCGGAGATGAAAAGTCCCGCGTTTTCCGACGTGACTCCCCCGTCGACCTCGATGTCCACGGTACGCCCTGACGATTCGCAGAGTCTCTTCACGGCCCTAACCTTTTGAGCCATGCCGGTCAAGCACTTCTGTCCTCCCCACCCCGGGTTGACCGCCATCACCACTACCAAGTCCGCCAACTCGATGACATATGAAAGCGCCTCCGGAGGCGTAGCGGGGTTGAGCGCGACGCCTGCCTTGGCGCCGCCGTCTCTAATGGTCTGAAGAAGCCGGTGGAGGTGATGGGTGGCTTCCGCGTGAACGGTCAGGAAAGATGCATGGGGGAGGAAAAGCGGCACGACCGACTCGGGATTGTCCACCATGAGGTGAATGTCCAGGGGAAGCCCGCACTTCACGAGTCTCTCTGCGGTGAGGGGACCGTAAGTCAGGCTCGGAACGAAGTGCCCGTCCATGATGTCCAGGTGCAGGAGGTCGGCGCCCGCCTGCTTTACTGAGGCGACCTCCGCCTCCAAGTTGGCCGGGTCCGCGGAAAGGAGCGACGGAGCGATTCTTACCCTAGTCATATTTGTGTTTCTCCCTTTCCAGGCATTCATCCAAGAGCGACAAGTAAGTCCCGTATCTCTCCGGGGCAATGGCGCCTTTCCGGAGGGCCTCACGGACGGCGCACATCTCCTCAGTCTTGTGTAGACATCGCGGGAAGTGGCAGAGAGGCGCGAGTTCCATCATCTCTCGATAGTAGTAACTCAAGGAGTACGGTTCGCACTCGATGATGTCGAGTCTCGAGAAGCCGGGCGTATCGGCTATGAAGGCGTCGCCCGTAACCGGGTACAGCGTAACACCCTTTGTCGTGTGCCTGCCCCGCCGGATTTTGGAGAGGCCGCCGGTGGAGATCTCCCGGTCAATGATGCGGGACAGGATCCTCGATTTCCCGACACCGCTGGCGCCGGCAAGGACTACGTTCTTGCCGCGCATCTTCTGGATGAGGTCGGGAAGGCCATCGCCGGTGAACGCGGAAGTCACGGCCACTTCATATCCTGCCTTCTCGTATACGGTCGAGAGCCGGCGCACTTCCTCCGGGTCTTCGATGTCTGACTTGTTGAAACACACAACGGCGTCAATGTCCTGGCTCTCCAAGTGGACCAGGATGCGGTCGACGTAAACCGGGTCAATCGGCGGCTGGGTGATGGCGGTCACGACTACTACTTTGTCGATGTTGGCCACGGGCGGGCGTACGAGAGAATTCTTCCGCGGGAGGATCTCCTCAATCTGGCTTTCCCCATTCTTCCCGCTCAATCTCACCAGGTCGCCCGGGATGACTTGCGCACTAACGTGCCTGAGACGCCCGCGGAAAGAGCACCTCACCGACTCCCCGGAGACCCAAACCAAGCAGTAGGAAGAATGAACCGCGGTTACCCTGCCCTCCAATTCCGTGACAACACCTCGCAATACGGCTTCTTAAGGCCTGATCGTTTCGTATGATTTTCTTCCGCCCATATCGGTAATCACGGTGGCTTGGGTGCCTTCCCACTCAAACTGCACCGTCTGCTCGATCTCAGGCTGCAGCAGCCGGTCGTAGACGACCCTTTCGCCCGCGTCATCCCTCACGGTTATGACTACGTGAACCAGCCTGGTCGAGCCTCCATATTCCTCGGGCACCCTGAAAGTCTTCACAAAGCGGTGCTTCTGCGTTGACGTCTTTCCGCTCACGGTTAGAGAGACCCGGTACTGGTACGGGACCTCCGTTCCCGGAAGCGGGTTTTGCCCGATGACCGTGCCCTCAGGTTCCGGCGAGGGCTGATAGTTGATATTCCCGACACCGAGCAGCGAGTTCACCAGTGTCGCCTTGGCTTCGTCAAGCATCATGCCCGTCACTTGCGGGGTCTTCACCGTCTGCGGCTCGGGACCGTCCGACACCACCAGGTCCACCGGCGTGTTCTTGGGTACTTCCAGTCCCGACTTGGGGTTCTGGCTGATCACTCTGTCTTTTTCGATTTCCTCATGGTACACGCGGGTGACGTTGCCCATGGACACGTCGGCGTTCTGAAGCTCGATGGCAGCCTCTTTCAGGGTCATATTACCCACAAACGGGATGGTCGCCAGATCTTGCCCCTTGGAGACGAGCACCCAGATCTCCCGCCCCTGCTTAACCTGTTCTCCGGGCAGCGGGCTCTGGGAAATGATGATGTTGGCGGGTACCTCCGGATCGTTGCGCCAACCGGAGATCATGACCACAAGTCCCAGCTGCTTGGCCTCCTCCTGTGCTTGCGAAAAGAGTTTCCCTGCGAGCTCAGGCACCGTGACCAAGGGGACGTCCATCCAGTCCCTGAAGAGTTTGAGCGCGTATCCTCCCATACCCAGGGCGATGACCAAAACGGCCAAAAAGATCTTTGTTCCCAGCGTAAGCCCCCGTCTCTTCTTCTCCGGACGTGCCACGACGTCATCATCCCCCTCCGGCCCCGCAGACGCCGGAACCTCGCGCTCCGGCGCGTCCTTGGCTGCGTCCGACACTCCCTTGGCGAGAATGAACTCCATCTCCCGCCGCATTTCCTCGACCGAAGAAAACCTCTCCTCAGGGTTCTTCTTTAGGGCCTTGGCGACTAGGTTGGCGACTTCCTCAGGCAGTGAAGGGTTCGCTTTCAGGATTGACGGCGGCTCGGCCTGAACATGCTGCAGCGCGACCGCCACGGGGCTGTCGCCGGCGAACGGCTGCTTCCCGGTCAGCATCTCGTAAAGAACTACACCCAGCGAGTATATATCCGAGCGGTTGGATACGACGCCGTTCTTAGCCTGCTCCGGGCTAAGGTACGGGGCGGAGCCGACGACCAGGTCCCGGGAGGTGGTCGAGATGGCCCCCAATGCCCTCGCGATGCCGAAATCGGCGACCTTGACGTGTCCTTGCTTGGTGAGAAGGATGTTCTGCGGCTTGATGTCCCGGTGGATAATCCTCCGGGCGTGAGCGTGAGAAAGAGCCTCGCAGATCTCGGAAGCTATCTCCAGCGCGTCGACGGGGTCCAGCACGCCTTCCCTCTTCATGAGGTCCCTCAAGGTCTCACCCTCGATGAACTCCATCACGATGAAGTATAGGCCCCTGTCCTCGCCCACGTCGTAGATGTTCACGATGTTCGGGTGGGACAAAGAGGCAACGGACTGCGCCTCTCTGCGGAAACGACGGATGAATTCCTCGTCTTCGCTCATCTCGGGCCGGAGCACTTTGAGAGCTACATTCCGGTCGAGGACCAGGTCGTAGGCTTTCCATACGACGCTCATCCCACCGCCGCCGAGCTTCTCTATAAGCTTGTACCTATTGAGTACCTTCCTGCCTGTGATATCAGCGGGTGACAACGGATTCACCTCTCCTAGCCGCAGGCGGCTCCCTCTATGTCTGGCCAAAGCAGTACGACCGTAACATTATCGTAGCCGCCGCGCTGGTTTGCCGTATCAACAAACCTCTGAGCGACTTCCTTTCTGCCGACCATGGAAGCCATTTCGCTTATCTCTCTCGAATTCACAAGGCCGGTCAGTCCATCAGTACATAATACCACAACATCGCCGCAGCCTAGGGGCTCCTCGTATATGGCGATGGGCACGGACATCTCCGTGCCCAAGGCGGCCGTCAGCGTGTTCCTGGCCGGATGCTTCATGGCCGCTTCCTCGGTTATGGCGCCGTTTCGCACAAGTTCCCCGGCAACTGAATGGTCCTCGGTTATCTGCCGGATCTGCCCGCCGGAAATGAGATATGCCCGGCTGTCGCCCACATGTCCTATGTGGATCTTGCCTTCGTCCTCAAGGATCAGCGCCGCGGTGAGGGTTGTCCCCATGCCGACCGCCCCTGTCTCAGCCGCTGCGTGGAGGACCCGTCGGTTTCCGTAACGGATGGCCTTGAACAAGAGCTCGGAAGGCGGGTGCTTTCCAAAGTTGTTGAGGATGAACTCGCCGCAGTGCTTTATGGCAAGGGCAGACGCCACTTCTCCGGCGTCACACCCTCCGATGCCGTCGGCAACCATGGCCAACCAGACGCGCTCGGAAAAAGCCTGAACCATCCATGCGTCCTCGTTGTCGGGCCTGACTAATCCCCGCGAGGTTCGAGCGCTCCACTGCAACTCCGGTCCCTCCCAACAAACCCCTGGGCTACGGTGAGTTTATCTGTCTAGCATCTTGCGTCGCAGTTGTCCGCACGCCGCTTCGATGGTCCCACCGAGACTACGACGTAAAGTGACCTTGACCCGGTTCCTTTCAAGAATCTCTTTGAACGCCCTCATATCTGCAATGCTCGGCCGGCTCCAGGGTAAGCCCGGCACGGGATTCCACGGAATTAGATTTACCAGACAATCAATGCCTTTCACAAGAGCCGCAAGGGCTCTCGCGTCCCCCTCACGGTCGTTCAATCCCGAAAGGAGCATGTATTCGACGGTCACCCTCTGCCCCGTCTCCTCTGAGTAGTCCCTCAAGGCCGAGACAACCTCGTGAACCGGATATGTCCGGTTCAGGGGTATGAGGCTGTTTCTCACTTCATCACTCGCCGCGTGCAGCGAGAGGGCCAGACGGACTCCTTTGGAGTCTCTTGCGAAGGCCCTCATGGCGTCGGGTATTCCCACGGTCGACACAGTGATCTTCCGGCGAGAGAGGTCGTAGGCGCCGGGATCGCACAACGTGTCGATTGCGGCCATGAGGTTCCTGTAGTTCAGGAACGGTTCGCCTGTCCCCATGACAACCATCCGGCCGATGCGGACCTTCTGATCCGCGCACATCCCGACGAACTCCTCGACTATCTCGGCATCGGAAAGACCTCTCTCGTACCCCAAGTGGCGGGAAGCGCAGAAC
>CAZYFG010000044.1:10485-11816 GCA_964646835.1 uncultured Eubacteriales bacterium
TATCCACTCAAGTGGGCTGTCCGGGAAGCGCAGAACACGCACCCTACCGGACAGCCCACTTGAGTGGATACGCATCCGGTCAAGCCGTACTTATATTTAAGGAGCACCGACTCGACTAACGGTCTTCCCTTGGTGCCCCAGAGATACCTTTTCGCCCAGTCCCCCTCTCCTTCCTGCTTCGCCAGGAGCTTAAGCTTTCTAAATTCCACCCTTTTTGGCAGGTAGTCCCTGAGCGACGCAGGCAGGTCCGTCATTTCCTCGAATGAAGTCGCGAAACGCCTGTATACCCAGTTCTTGATCTGAGCGGCGCGGTAGGGTTTGTGTCCCGCCTCTTCGAGCATTGAGACGAGTTCTTCATTGGAGAGCTCCAAAAGACTCGGTTTTCCGACGTCCTCCAGTTCTTCGTTCACCGTGAAATCCTCCTGGCTCGTGCGATGAAAAAGCCGTCACTTCCCGAGCGGTGGGGAAGGACGTATCGGTACCCCGGTCCCGCGAACGGTTCGCCTGACAGCATTCGGGCATATTCGGGGGCCAAAGCGCCCGCAGGGTCCTCCGGGGACATGTCGCCTTCGTGGGAAAGGAAGTGAAGCCACGTATCCTCGTTCTCTTCTTTCGTGAGAGTGCACGTGCTGTAAACAAGCACCCCTCCGACCCTGAGGTGTCCTTTCGCCGAGGCGAGGAGCCTCCTTTGCCTCTCGCTCATGGGCCGGATATCGCTTTCTCTCCGGTTCCACCTAAGATCCGGGTTTCTCCGGAGGACGCCGAGACCGGAACACGGGGCATCCACCAGAATCCGGTCACAACGATTGCGAAAAGGGTCGCTCTCCGAAGAAAGCTGAGTGGCGTCAGAGGCTAGGACCTGGGCGAAGTCAAAACCCGTTCGCTTAAGCGCCTCCTCCACCATGCCCGCGCGAGAGGCGTCAATGTCGGTAGCTACTAGGCGCCCGGACCCTTCCATCATCTCGGCCAAGTGGGTCGTCTTGCCGCCCGGAGCGGCACAGGCGTCCCAGACGGCCTCGCCCGGTCTGGCGCCCGTCGTGAGCGAAACCAGAGTCGCGGAAGCGTCCTGGACAACGAACTCACCTTCGTGGAACCCAGGCAGGGAAGTCACGCCGGCCCCTTTTAGGAGCGTGATGCTCTCGGGCAGGGGCCCCGGTTCCGCCGGGACTCCGGAGCCTCTGAGCCGCCCCAGGAGCTCCTCGGGAGAGGTCTTCAACCTGTTCACCCTAAGCGTAAGGGGCGGGGGGCGGTTACCGAAGTCGCATAGCCTGAGCCCGTCTTCCAGCCCAAACCTCTCGATGAATAGCCGCGCGATCCAGTCCGGATACGAG
>CAZYFG010000044.1:11826-12519 GCA_964646835.1 uncultured Eubacteriales bacterium
CCGCAAGGCCGCGTATCTCACCGGATCCTCATCGAGCGAAGGGAGTTCGAAGTGACCCGACATGCGGGCAATTGTCCTGAGGACTCCGTTGACAAAGCTTCTCTCTCCCTGCTTGTGGAGAAGATCGACGGTCGTGGACACCGAGGCGTGGGGCGGGATCCCCAGGAAGAGGAGTTGGAAGACGCCCAGCCGCAATGCCCAGAGCACCCTGGGAGAAAGCGACGAAAGGCTCCTCGTTGAACACGACGCAAGCAGCTCGTCCAGGAGCCTCTGCCATTTGGTCGTGCCCGATACCAGGGTCTCTGCCAAGGCCCTGTCGCTTCCGCTGCCTGCTCCCGCAAGAACATCGCCCCGGGAATGGCCGGCCCGACCAATCAGAACGCGGAGCGCGGTTTCCCGGGGACTCAAAGTCAGCGCCTATTCCTGCTGCTGCCCCGGAGGACCAGCAGCCTGAGTAGCTGGGCGACCGCTACCGCCATGCCCGCCACGTAGGTGAGGGCTGCCGCGTTGAGCATATTGCCCACCGGTACAACCTCGGCCGGCGCCACGTAGCCGGAGACCTGGAGCATATCTAGGGCCCTTCTTGAGGCATTGAACTCAACCGGTAGAGTTATGGCCTGGAACACCACGGCTCCCAGGAAAAACGCGATCCCCAAGTCCATGAGAAACCCTGAATTCGTGAACAAACCTATG
>CAZYFG010000045.1:0-10998 GCA_964646835.1 uncultured Eubacteriales bacterium
GAGCTCCCTGAGGGTCGGTCACGTACGCATCGTCGACGATCCTCACTTGGTCGAGGTTCAAGACGGCACGGACTTGGCATACGACGTTTCCGGGTCCCAGTACGGGAGTGAGCGTCGATAGGAGCCGCGACTCCAACTCGCGCTCAACCTGGCTCGTCATCTCGAACGCCGCCGCGGACAACTGGCCCCCGAAAGGATCCTTGCCCTGTTCCTGGCTGAGAAGCCTTCCGGAAGTGTCCATGACGGTCACATCGCCGGGCGACAGGCCTTCCACCGACCTTGCGACGAGGTTTACGATGCCTCTCACTGTGGACGCGCTCGGATCGAATCCGGGTATGAGGTCCAAGAGCACGGCAGCCGTGGCGGGAGTCTTCTGTGCGGCAAACACCGTATTCTCGGGGATCACAATGTGGACTCTGGCGTCCCTAACTCCGGCTATGGACTTCACGGTCCTCGTCAGTTCTCCCGAAAGGGCCCTGGTGTATTGGACCTTGCGCTCGAAGTCCGTCGCCCAGATGGAGTTTCCTTGGATGCTTTCAAAACCCACTACGCCTGAAGACGGAAGCCCTTGGGTAGAAAGGCTGAGCCTCGTCCGGAGGACGTCCTCGGCAGGTACCTTTACAGTGCGGCCGCCGTCGGTCAGTTCAAACGGAATTCCCTGTCTCTCCAGTTCGCTAACTATGGCGCCGGCGTCCATGGGGTCCAGGTTCGACCAAAGCGTCTCATAGTGGTTTCCCCTGGCTGATAGAGCCAGCGCCACGGCGGATATGACGAACACGGCTGCGACGCTGGACAAAATCACCAGTCTGGGGATTTTGCCCAGTTTGGACCAGGTCTCGCGTACTCCCTTCGTGAGATGAGCGACGCTAGTACCCATTCATGTCACCCGCTATACAGGCATTCTCATGATCTCTTGATAGGCCTCGATGGCCTTGTTGCGGACAGAGATCACGAGATCCAGTGCCAGACTCGCCTTTTCGGCGGACAGGACTGCCGTGTGCATGTCGCGGGCGTTGCCGGTCACCAGGTCTACCTGCGCCTGGGATGCCTCCCGGTCAATCGCCGCCAGGCTCGCCGAAGCTTTCTCAAGCACGTTGGAGAAGGGCGTTTCCTTGACAGGAGTTTCGGAAGTGCGGACTGCAGGCCTTTCGACTTTGGGACCCAGCCCTGGTATGGAAATGGCTCTAAGATACATCGGTTTTCCTCCCCCCGAGAGGCCGGCGCTCGCAAAGAGCCGGCCCTAGATCCTCTGCTTTATACCCTCAAGAGCTCGAGCGCCCGCTGAGCCATGGTCTTGGCGGCTTCTATGGCCGTGACATTGGCCTCGTAAGCTCTTGTTGCCGCCATCATGTCGACCATCTCAGTGACCACATCCACGTTGGGATAGGTCACGTAGCCCTCTTCGTCGGCTTCCGGATGGCCGGGCGAGTAAACCCGCCTGAGCGGACTCTGATCCTCCGCTATCCCGCACACTCTGACGCCGCGCGGCAGCTCCGAGACCTGCCGGGACAATATGTCCCGGAATGAGTACCGAGCCCCGTTGGGCGTAAAGAGAGCGGTTTTCCGCCGGTAAGCACCGCCGTTTTCGGTCTTTGTGCTCTCGGCGTTAGCCAGGTTTGAGGCGATAAGGTCAAGTCTCAGCCTCTCAGCCGTAAGGCCCGACGCGCTCGCCTCGATGGCAGAAAACAGCCTCACTTGGTCTAGCGCCTCCCTTCTGTGATTGCTTTTCTTAGGAGCGAGAGATACGCGTTCAGCTGACTCGAGACAGCCGAGTAGTACAGGGCGTTGGTGGAGACCTCGCCCATCTCCCGGTCAATGTCCACGCTGTTGCCGTCGGGCGTGATGCTCGACTGGTCTTGACCTATCCGGAATGCTTGGGGTTCGCGTGTCGGCATGAGGTGGCGCGGATCGGTCACAAGAAACTGGGGCCGCTCTGCGGAACGTGTCTCGGCCCAGACTGAGCGGAAGTCAACATCAAGGCGCTTCTAGCCCGGCGTTTCCGCGTTGGCGACGTTGTTGGCCAGGACTTCATGTCTCTGCCATGCCCCGTCCAGCGCGCGCTGCATGAGGTGAGCCACGTTTTTCACGATCCATCCCCCCGTAAGATCAGAGAAACCTCCCGGCACCTATACCGAGAGGCAGGACAAACTAAAGACCGCCCTCTTCGGAAACCCGGCTGTCATGGCGACTTTTGTCTCTTGTCGCTTTAGACCCGCAGCTTTGCGTCACTGCCTTTCGACAGTTTTGCCTTTATCGGTGCGCGGTAACTGGGCTCTATTCAGTTGTGGACGGCTCCTATTCTACGTGAAACCGGAAAATCCTTCTTTTCGCTAGCAAGTTTCCTAGATTTTCTTCTTGAGACGACACAAAACGGGCGGAGAGTTATGGTTCCCCGCCCGTCTTGGACGCTCTTTACTCCTACCTGAGCTTCTTGAGCTCCTCAAGGAGTTTCAGGTTAAGGACCCTGATAAAGGTGCCCTTCATACCCAGGGACCTGGACTCGATGACACCTGCCGACTCGAACTTCCTGAGGGCGTTCACAATGACCGACCTAGTGATCCCAACGCGATCGGCTACTTTCGACGCTACCAGGAAACCTTCGGTGCCCCCGAGTTCCTCGAAGATGTGTCGCATCGCGTTGAGCTCCGAGAAAGAAAGCGTGCCGAGGGCAACCTGGACCGCGGTACGCTGGCGTGTCTCCTCCTCTACCGTCTCCTGGTTGTACTTCAGGATCTCCATGGCCGTTACCGTGGCGGCATGCTCTGCCAGTATGAGGTCGTCGTCCTGGAACTCCCTGCCGCAGCGGGCCAAGACTAGGGTACCCAGCCGTTCTCCCCCTCCCATGACGGGAAGGACCGTGGTTATCTTCTGTTCGTAGCCGCACGGGGTCCCGTCCTTGAAGACGCAGACGCCGTCCTCGCTCCGTAGGTTCACAGTAGGTTCCCTGTACATGAAGAGCCGCTCGTTGTAAGACGGGGGGAAAGCTTGGGGTCCAAGAAACTCATCCTTCATCACACTGCAGTCGAAATCGTCCATCAGCCTGTACCCGAGGACTTTGCCCATCTTGTCCAAGATGTACACATTGCAGTCGACTGCCTCACTAATGACCTTCGCGCTGCCATGAAAATCCACTTCGGTTGCCGCCCGGGAGAGCAGCTGGTTCATGCGTCGTGTCTTGTCCAGTAAAGTCTGCATCCGGTTCTCCTCCTCTTGTTCTCCCTTCTACAGGATGTAGCGGGAGATGTCTCTGTTGGACACTAGGTCTGTGAGCTTCCTCCTAACGTACTCCGCGTCCACTCTGACTCTGGGCTCAGCCAGACCGGGCGCCTCGAAAAGCACATCCTCAAGCAGCTTCTCGACCACCGTGTGGAGTCTCCTGGCGCCGATGTTCTCGGCTTCCTGGTTGACTCTGAAAGCCATAGCGGCAAGTTCCGCTATTCCGTCTTCACTGAATTCTACCTCTACTCCATCGGTCGCGAGAAGAGCTTTGTACTGTTTTGTTAGGGAGTTTTCAGGCTCTTTCAGGATCCTGACGAAATCCGCCTCCGTGAGGGGGTCCAGCTCAACCCTGATGGGGAACCGTCCCTGGAGCTCGGGAATGAGGTCCGCGGGCTTCGTCACATGGAAGGCCCCCGCACCAATGAAGAGTATGTGGTCTGTTTTCACCGGCCCGTACTTGGTGACCACCGTCGTTCCTTCCACTATCGGCAGTAGGTCACGCTGGACTCCTTCCCTGGAGACGTCGGGCCCGGCTCCGTGCTCGCGCCCTGCGACCTTATCCAGTTCGTCTAGGAAGACTATTCCCAACATCTCGGCGCGCCTCACCGCCTCGGCGGTCACAGAGTCCGCATCCACCAGTTTGGACGCTTCTTCCTGGGCGAGGACTTTTCTGGCGTCGCTCACTTTGAGGCGCCTGACTTTCTTGCGCTTCGGCAGGATGCCTCCGAGCAGGTCCTGCATGTTCAGTCCCATTTCCTGCATTGAACTGCCGTCAAAGAAGTTGACTGTCGGGGTTGAGGTGTCCTCCACCTCGATCTCTACCTCTTGGTCCTCGCATTCGCCCCTGGATAAGCGCTCCCTGAAAAGCCGCCTCTCTGCGCGAGCCTTTCTAACTTTCTCGTCAAAATCCTCATCATCGTCCGTGTCTTGGCGGGGGCCGGGTGAGAACAGCATCTCAAAGGGGTTCCGGGTGGCTTCCCTTCTCTTGGGGATGGGACAGACTATGTCCACCAACCGGTCCTCGGCAAGCGCCGTGGCCTTTTCCTTGACCGTCTCGTACTGCTCGTTGCGTACCATCCGGACGGCCGATTCAACCAGGTCGCGGACGATGGAATCAACGTCCCGGCCCACATAGCCCACTTCGGTGAATTTAGACGCCTCAACTTTGACGAAGGGGGCGTTCACCAGTTTCGCCAGCCGCCTGCATATCTCGGTCTTGCCCACTCCGGTTGGGCCGATCATCAGAATGTTTTTGGGTATTATGTCGTCCTGAAGGTCTCCCTGAACCATCTGGCGCCTCAGACGGTTCCGGAGCGCCACGGCCACCGCTCTTTTTGCCTTGTCTTGCCCGACGATGTACTTATCGAGTTCAGCGACTATTTCACGCGGCGTTAGGTCCGCCATCCAATTGCCCCCTCTTCGTGATTGGTCCTATTCCAGTTCCTCCACCACGATGTTCTCATTTGTGTATATGCAGATTGAAGCCGCGATCTTGAGGGACTCGCGAGCGATCTCGGCGGCAGCGAGGTTCGTGTGCCGTAGGAGCGCCTTGGCGGCTGCCGTCGCGTAAGGGGCGCCGGACCCGATGGCCAACACGTTGTCGTCGGGCTCGATGACTTCGCCGGTACCGCTCACCAGGAGAATGTGGTCTCTGTCCATGCAGAGAAGCATGGCCTGGAGCTGCCGGAGGATCCTGTCCGTCCGCCATTCTTTGGCCAGTTCCACTGCGGCCCTCTGAAGGTCGCCCCTGGTTTCCTCCAGGTGACGCTCGAGCTTGTCGAAAAGCGCCAGCGCATCTCCGACGGACCCTGCGAAGCCCGCGAGTATCTTGCCCTTGTGGATCTTGCGTACCTTCTTCGCCCCGGATTTCAGGATGGTGTGATTGGCTTCCAGGGTGACTTGGCCGTCGCCTGCCATCGCGCCTTTTCCACCGGTCCTCACCGCCAGCACGGTGGTACTCCTTATCACAGGTCCGTTCTCGACCATCACTTTGTTCCTCCCTCCGGTCCTTTGCCTTCTCCCGACCTCACGCCGAAAGAGGCACGGGGATGATGGTGCCGGTACACCTCCCGGAGATGCTCCGGCATGACGTGGGTGTAGATCTGGGTTGTCCGGATGTTGGCGTGGCCCAACATGTCCTGGACAGACCTTAAGTCTGCCCCGCCCCTTAGGAGATGAGTCGCGAAAGAGTGCCTAAGCGTATGGGGCGAGCATCTCGACGGGTCGAGCCCTGCCTCCAGAAGATGAGCCTCCAGCGCCCTCCTCATTGACCTCACCGAAAGCCGCTTCCCAAATCGGTTCAGAAAGAGGGGTTTACGGAGAGTGGTGACAATGGGAGCCTTTTCCGGTGTCGTGCCCTTTCGAGACTTGGCTCCGGCCCGCCCTGACGAGCTCCTGTCCAGGTACGGACGTCCGTTCTCAAGGTAGTCACCGAGCGCCTCCAGGGCAAGGGAGCCGACGGGCACGAACCGCTCCTTGCTGCCTTTCCCTACGACCTGAACGAAACCGAGCGAGTAGTCTATGTCGCCTACATTGAGGGAGCGCAGTTCGCTAATCCTCAAGCCGGCGCCGTAGAGAAGCTCGAGCATCGCCCGGTCTCTCTTGCCTAGCGGGGTCTTGGTGTCTATGGACCGGATTAGCGTCTCGACTTCATCCTCTGAGAGGACCTTGGGGAGCTGCTGCTCTGCCTTGCGAGGAGATAGCGCCTTGGAAGTCTCGGGAGCCAGGTTGCCTCGCCTCTCCAGAAACTTCATGAAGCTCCGGATGCACGACGTCTTCCGCGCTATCGAAGAAGCCTTGTACCCTCTCTTGGCGAGTTCCTGGATGAAACCGCGGACGTCGTCGGCCGTGATCCTGTCCGGCAGTCCGGAGTTGCCGGAACCGTCCTTGCCGGCTCCGTACTTGGCCGACAGGAAGACCATGAACTGACCCAGGTCGCCGGCATAGGCATTCTGGGTGCTGGGACTCTGAGTTCTGGAAACGCCGACTTCGGCCAGGAACTCCTCCTGTCTTTCCTCCAAGACGGTTTTCACGGCCACACCTTCTTACAATCCACCATAGCATTAGGTCCCACGATGAGCAACGTTATCGTAATTTTCAAGTTTTTGTGTCCTATAGCTGCAATCCCTCTTGGAGCAGCGGAAGCCGCCCCTCCTGCCTTGCGCTTCCACAAGGAAGGAGCCACAGACGGGACACCTGGACCCGGCCACAGGCCGGTCCCAGAGCGTGTAGTCACAGTCAGGGTACTCGGTACACCCGTAGAAGATGCCCCCCCTACGGGTCCGTCTGGCCACAAGGTCCCCCTTGCCGCATTTGGGGCACTTGACTCCGGTCTTTTCCAAGATCGGTTTCGTGTTCTTGCAATCGGGGTAGCCCGAACACGCGATGAACTTGCCGTACCTGCCCCGCTTCACCACCATGGGACGACCGCACTTCTCGCAGTTCTCGCCTGCCGGTTCGTCGGCCACTTTGACGCGAGCGATCTCCTCTTCCGCCCGGTCGATTTTCTCTTTGAGAGGCTCCCAAAACTCCCTGACGATGAGAACCCAGTCTTCTTCGCCCTCCTCGACCGAGTCCAACTTCTTCTCCATTCCCGCCGTGAACGCAAGATCGACGATGGACGGGAAGTTCTCGGTAAGAAGCTTATCCACGGTGACGCCCAGTTCCGTGGCATAGAGGCGCCGCTCGCTTCTGGCAATGTACTCTCTCTCGAAGAGCGTAGCGATGATGGGGGCATATGTGGACGGCCTGCCTATGCCGTTCTCCTCGAGGGCTTTCACCAGCGTGGCCTCGGTATACCTTGGCGGAGGCTCGGTGAAGTGCTGGAGGGGCTCAGTCTTCAGGAGCCTTAGAACTTCGCCCTCCTTCAACGGGATTATCTCCTTGTCTTCTTCTTCGGGGCTGTCCCGCCCCTCTTCATAGACCCTCGTGAAGCCGGGGAACTTCATCCTGGAACCCGTAGCCCTGAACGTTGAGTCGCCGGACGTGATGTCCGCCGTCACCGTATCGTAGACGGCGGGCGCCATCTGGCTGGCGACAAACCTATCCCATATGAGCTTGTAGAGCCTGTACTGATCGTTCTTGAGAAAGCCCTTTACTTCCGAGGGTAGCCTCAGAACCGATGTGGGACGTATTGCCTCATGGGCTCCCTGTTCCAGGGGTTTCGCCCTGAGGGCCCTTCCGCCGCCGACGTATTGGGGGCCGAAAGCCTCTCCGATATACTGACGGGCCGAGGAAGCGGCGCTTGCGGCGACTCTGACCGAGTCCGTCCTCATGTAGGTGATAAGCCCGGTGTACCCGTCCTTTCCCAGCTCCACCCCTTCATACAGCGTCTGGGCTACCGACATGGTCTTCCGGACGGGGAAGCCGAGCTTCCGGGAAGCCTCTTGCTGGAGAGTGGAAGTTGTGAAGGGAAGCGGCGCCTGGCGTTTCCGCTCTTTGGGCTTCACCGAGGTTACGACGAACGGTTTCCCGGCTATCGCCTTGAGAACCGCGTCTACGTCCTTTCGGCTGGAGAGGGCCTTCTTCCGCCCTTTTTCCCCGAAATACCGGGCCTTTACCTCGCCTTCCTCTCCTGCAAGGTACGCGTCGAGAGTCCAGTACTCTTCAGGCTTGAAAGACGCGATCTCCTGGTCGCGGGCGACGATAAGCCGCAGGGCGGCAGACTGGACCCTGCCCGCGGATAGACCGGGCCTCACCTTGTGCCAAAGGAGGGGGCTCAAGCTATACCCGACAAGCCTGTCCAGTACCCGCCTGGCTTGCTGGGCGTTCACCAATCTGAGGTTCAGGGGCTTGGGCTTGGAGAACGCCTCTTTCACCGCCTTTTCGGTGATCTCATGGAATGTGACTCGTTTGGCTTGAACGGGGTCTATCCCGAGGATGGAGCAGAGGTGCCAGGAGATGGCCTCGCCCTCCCGGTCGGGGTCGGTCGCCAGGTATACCGAGGACGCCTTCTTTGAGGCGTCCTTAAGCTCCTTAATGAGCTCGCCCTTGCCCCTTATGTTTATATAATGAGGGGCAAAGCCGTTTTCCACATCCACCCCTAATGTGCTCTTGGGGAGGTCACGCACGTGACCAAGTGATGCCATCACCCTGAACCGTGACTTCATGAACCGGGAGATGGTCTTTGCCTTGGTAGGCGATTCAACAATTATCAGTGGACGCTTGGTCTCAGCCGCCATTCGTTAGCCGCGCTCCTTCCCAATTGTAGCCTGCCCCGGAAAAGCAAGGAACTTACCTCCACTAGTCCTCGTAACCGCGCCTCTCATCTCCAGAGAAGCTAAGAGCGCCGCGATCTTGCCTGCCGGCATCTTGGGCAATCGCTCTGAGAGGGCGTCCGCCGAGAGCGGGTAGCCTTGGAGCTCTTGGAGAACCGCCGCTTCCTCCAAAGTGTGTTCTCTGCCCGCCGGCCCTCGCTGGGGAACCGCGCTGACAGGAACGCACTCGGTCTCTCGCCCGAGAAAGGATAGCACATCACGCGCCGATGTTACCAGATACGCCCCTTCCTGAATGAGTTTGTTGGTGCCCCGGCTCTTGGGAGATCTGGCGCTTCCCGGCACCGCCATCACGGGTATGCCGTAGTTGAGCGCCCAAGAAGCGGTGTTGAGGGCACCCGAGCGTTCGCCCGCTTCGATCACGACGACTCCAAGGGACAATCCGGCAATCAGGCGGTTTCGCTGGGGGAAGCGATACGGCAGAGGTTGGGTCCCGTCGGGGTATTCGGACAGTATGGCTCCGTGGAATGGGATCTCCTCGTACAGGTCCCGGTTGTCCGCAGGGTATATGACATCCACCCCGCAGCCAAGGCAGGCGATGGTGCGCCCTCCGGCCCTTAGAGCGGCCCTGTGAGCCACACCGTCAATCCCCCTCGCCAGTCCCGATACTACGGTCACGCCCGCCTCCGCCACGTCTCCGGCAATCTCCCGGGCCACCCACGTGCCTACGTCCGTTGGATAGCGGGTGCCTACGATGGCCACTGCCAGCCTGTCTCTCGGGTCCACACTCCCATGTATATGCAAGCCTTCCGGCGGGTCCGGGAAGCGCATCAGATTCTCAGGATAGCCTTCTTGGCCTAGTGCGATGATCCGGCCCGGCACGGGCCCCCACCCCCGATTCCATGGATTGCCAATTCTTGGTACAATGTACCACAAAACGACGGCGGACGCACCTCCTTCTCATAAGTCCCGGCGAGGGAGGAGATGCTGAGAGGAGACCCAAAAGACCGGGTGATGCGGTTGCGTTTGCCCAACGTGTGGAAAAAGGTGAAAAACCTCCTCTCGCCTCCCAAGGGGCATCCCGAGCGTACGCGCTTTTCCCTGGGCGGGCGGCCGATGCACGGCAAGATGCCCCCCAAAGGCAAACAAGAGGAAGAAAAAGAAGGCCGGAGACTCTCAAAGGACCTTGACGAGAACGCCCGGAAACTCAGGGACATCTTCCATGTGCCCGAGTCTACTGACGTGGTCTTCCGGGAGATCCTTTGCGCCGATCCCAAGATAAGAGCGATAGTGGCCTATGTCGAAGGGATGAGCTCCTTCGACAAACTATTCAGATGTGTACTCCAGCCCCTCATGCTCCTCGGCCCAATCCGGAAGGGTGACCGCAAAGATGCCGTAGATCGTCTTGAGGAGTGCCTATTGCCCAACGGACAGGTCGAGAGGACCCAGAGCGTCCAGAAGTTAGTCGAGAGCATGCTCATGGGAGACACCGTGGTGCTCGTGGAGAAGAACGACGCCGCCCTGGTCGTTGAGACGAAGGGATGGGAACACCGGCAAGTCGGCGAGGCCGTGTCGGAACGTATCGTACGAGGACCGCAGCAGGGGTTTGTGGAGGTCTTAAGGAGCAACACCGCTCTGCTCCGATCAATCGTCCAGACCCCCGACCTCGTCATAGAGAGCCTCGACATCGGTGTAAGCGCCAATACGAAATGCGCTTTGATCTACGTTTCGTCCATCGCAAGCGCCAAACTCGTGGATGAGTGCCGTAGAAGGATACTGGGACTGGACGTCTCGGAGATTTTCACCTCCGGCGAGCTGGAGCAGTTCATCGAAGACACCCACACGCTGCTCCCGACCATTATCAGCACCGAGAGGCCCGACCGCGTGGCCATGCATCTCATGCAAGGTCAGTGTGCGATAATGGTGGCCGGAGACCCGTTTGCCCTGATCGTCCCCGTCAACGTGTTCACCTTCCTGGAGAGCGCCGAAGACAGGCTGATCCGGTGGCCTTACGGGAACGTCCTCCGGTTCATCCGCTACGTGAGCTTCTTTCTCACCGTGTATCTACCGGGTCTCTATGTGGCGATTGTCAACTACCACCCGGAGATGGTCCCTTCGGCCATGATGATGGCGATAGCCGCCTCCAGGGAACCGATTCCCTTTCCACTCTATGTGGAAGTCCTGGTCATGTACTTTGGGTTTGAGCTCATCAGAGAGGCCGGCATACGGATACCTTCTCCGATAGGCCCGACTATCGGCATCGTAGGAGCCCTCCTCATCGGCGAGGCTGCCGTAACCGCTAACATCGTGAGTCCAATTCTGGTGATCATCATCGCGGTAACCGCAGTTGCTTCTTTCACCCTACCGAACCTCGAGATCGGCATGTTCATCAGAGTAGCCACGCTTCTTTTCCTCTTTGCCGGGGCGGTCCTGGGGCTCCTCGGGATAGTCGCCCTGACTTATGTGATGCTATGCCATGCCTTCGCGCTGAACAGCTTCGGAGTACCGTTCCTCACGCCTATGGCGCCAATCAGAGAGCCCTCATACAGGGGAGCATTTGTAACGG
>CAZYFG010000045.1:11086-12503 GCA_964646835.1 uncultured Eubacteriales bacterium
TCATCCCCGAAACCTGTGGCGCCTGGGCCGCATCGCCCGTCGTTGGGACGCAGGCGAGACCATGGGTGATAGCGGGTCGAAAGGAAGGGCAGGTGATGACAGTGGGACAAGAGCCAAGGGGAACAGGGGGCGCCGGGCAACAACCGAGAGCCAGGACAACGGGCCCAACGAGGGCGGCGGGAGCACCAACGGGAAAGGCAAAACTCCCGGGGACAAAGGGACCGGCTGACGCAAAGGAACAGGGGGCGCCGGGCAACAACCGAGAGCCAGGACAACGGGCCCAACGAGGACGGCGGAGGCGCCGGCTGACGCAAAGAGCGGGCCTGCAGGCGAAAGCCCTGAGACTGCGCTCGCCCTTGGTCATGTGTCCGAAAACCAGATCGCGACTCTGTTTGCCTTCTTGCTCGGAGTGAAGTCTTTCTTGATGACCCCCACGTTTCTTACCCTCGAACTTTCAACGGGCGCGTGGATAGCGGTGCTCATATCCACCGTCGCCGGCGCTTTGGGGACCTTAGGGTGGCTCAAGTGGTCCAACGTAACAAGCGGGCTCCTGTTTCTTCCGGCCCTTCAGAAGACCTTGGGCAAGGCCCTCGGCACTATCCTCTGTGCGCTCATTACCGTTTCTTTCACCGTGGGCATCTCTTTCAGCATGCGAACCTTCGCGGGCGGCGCGGCCATCGGATTGCTGCCGGAGATCCCCATCGAGATCCTGCTCATAGTCCTCATCGCGGCAAGCGCCTATTCCGCCTGGGCAGGGCTTGAGAGCCTGGCCCGGGCATCGACTTTCTTCCTGGCGCCCACGCTTATCTCTTTGTTCATCGTCATCGCCACTTCCCTTCGGGACCTGGACATACGAAATCTCCTGCCCTTCTGGGGACCCGGGCCGGCCGAAGTAGCCATGGGAGGGCTCAAGCTTATCGGGCTCTGGGGGATCACTCCTGCCTTCGCCGCTCTCAAGACCTATGTCCGCCGGGAAGAAGAACTATCCAAAGGCGTGATGTGGGGTCTTCTGGCCGCCGGGGCGACGCTGGCAGCGACAGTTGTGAGTGTCTTGCTCTTCTTCCCCTTTCCATCGGGGACGCGGCTGACTCACCCGATGGGGATCGTGGCCCGGTCGGTCTACCTGGGCAGATACTTCCAGCGCATAGAGGCCATATTTGTGTTCACGTGGTTCTTCGGCTCAGCAATACAAGCGGGGTTCGCCTATTTCGCCGTCCTCGCCTTTCTGGCCCAAATGTCGGGCACGCACACCTACCGCCCATTCCTGCCTGCAGTCGCGGCTATCACCTTCGCCATAGGAGCCCTACCGACAAGCCTCCTTCGGGCCGCCCAGCTCCTCGGCACCTTCTTTTTCGACAGTGTTGGTATAGCCCTTGTGCCGCTGGGATGGGTGCTTTACGCCGTTGCGCGGTTACGG
>CAZYFG010000046.1:0-7482 GCA_964646835.1 uncultured Eubacteriales bacterium
GACGTAGGCTCAATCAAGGTGCTCAACATGCGGATGGTCGTGGTCTTTCCGGCGCCGTTTCTTCCAAGCAGGCCGAACAGCTCACCCGGCTGGATATCCAGGTTCAGGTGATCGACGGCCACCAGTTCCTTCCTGGACGCCTTCGCCCCTTCGCCCGAAGTTGACCGGATGCGGAACACACGTGTTAGATCCTTGGTCACGATGCCCGGGCTCGTTTGTAGGTTGGACAACGAGAGTCACCTCCAGATTGCTCCGGAGAGACTTTCCGTGGTGATTGTGCTGCCGTGGCTGGATCCCCGTCGTGCAGGGTTTGGGACCCTGCTAGTAGTCCAGACGGTAGGTGCGCCGGCTTAGTTGCTGCTATGTGGGCTTTGGATGATGTTTGTAGATTTGTGGCCAGACCTGCGCCGGCAGCGCTGGGTTTGTTGTCCGGGCTGATAGAGCCCCGGGCTGCCTCTCCGGATTTTGGGTGTTAACGCTCAAAGCTGGTGGAGAGGAGCATCCCGGCACCTCCTTGCCCGTTGTTACCTAGTTTCTGGTGTCTTCGCAGTGATTTCTTGGCGATTCGCTCCGTAGGAGGCTCGCCAAGCTCACGCCAACCATTATATGGGTTCGGGTCGGAGCATTCAAGATAGGTCTTACCGCTGCCGGTCGCGCCTAGACCACGTTTTCGGTAAGACGCCCGATGGTTCCTTGTCGTCCATGACTCGCCCCCGAACCCGGACATTTTGTCGGTATTCAGACCCCGGACGGTTCCCTTTTGACCGTGTTCCGTCCCCGAACATGTACATTTCGTCGGTGTTCCGGCTCCGGATGGTTCCCTTTTGTCCGTGATCCAACTCCGAACACGTACCTTTTGTCGGTGAACCGCCTCCGAATATCCTCGCTCCACACGCCCATTGTGCTCGCATCACAAATGAATTCATCCATCCTCAAGAATGAGCACAAGGTGCCTGCGTAGTATTTGGCGACAGGAGCCCACAGATTTTTGTTTTGTTTCACCAACTCCACACGAGGGAGGTTAGGCCTTGGAGACAGAGCGACTGTCAGGTAAGGCAAGGATCGAAGACCACCCCATCTTGGATTTCCCGGCAAGGAAGGAAGTGACCTTCACCTGGGAAGGCAAGGAACTCCGGGGATTCGAGGGTGAGCCAATCGCGGCAGCCCTGCACGCGGCGGGGATCAAGGTTCTACATATGAGCCACAAATCCGGCAAACCCCGCGGCTTTTTCTGCGCCATTGGCAACTGCTCGTCCTGCTTGGTTGTGGTTGACGGCGTTCCCAACGTAAGGGCGTGCACTGAGAAACTGAGGGAAGGGATGCGTGTCCAACGGCAAGTAGGCACAGGTCCCGCTCCCAGGGCGAGGGAGTGATGGCGGTGAGGAAGACGGAACTGGTGATCGTAGGGGCCGGTCCTGCCGGCATCTGCGCCGCCCTTGAGGCCGCATCTCATGGGGTGAAGACATCCCTCGTGGACCGCGCAGAAGATCTTGGAGGCCAGCTCATCAAACAGACCCACAAGTTTTTCGGGTGGCACAAGAAGTCCGCGGGCACCCGGGGCATCCTCATAGCCAAAAAGCTCTCTGAAGAGGTCCTCGGCAACGAGAACGTCACCCTTCTCCACTCGACGGAAGCCCTCGGATACTATGACGACGGCACGCTGCTTTTGGAGACGCCCCAGGGGATAGACCGGGTCCATGGAGACAGGTTGATAGTCGCCACCGGCGCTTCAGAGAGAATGCTGCTCTTTCCAGGCAACGACCTTCCCGGGGTTTACGGAGCGGGTGCAGTCCAGACCCTCATGAACGTCCACGGAGTGAGGCCCGGAGACTCGGTCCTCATGATAGGGTCCGGCAACATCGGCCTCATAGTGAGCTACCAGCTCCTTCAGGCGGGGGTCCGTGTCGCGGCGGTGGTCGAAGCGCTGCCTAGTATCGGAGGTTACGCCGTCCACGCCTCCAAGATCCGTAGGCTCGGGATTCCCATCATGACCAAGCACACCATCAAAGAGGCCTACGGCAAAGAACAGGTTGAGGGCGCAATCGTCTGGGAGCTCGATGACAAGTGGAACGGCATCCCCGGCACCGAAAAGGACCTCAAGGTCGATGTAGTCTGTCTCGCGACCGGGCTTACCCCTCTGACCGAGATTCTGTGGCAGGCCGGTGCGGAGATGGCTTACATCCCCGAACTCGGCGGATTTGTGCCCCTCCACGACGAGTCCATGGAGACCACCAAGAAAGGTATCTTTGTCGCGGGAGACGTAGCCGGCATTGAAGAAGCGTCGACGGCCATGGCCGCCGGTAGGATGGCCGGACTCTCGGCGGCCCGGAGCCTAGGCAAGGTGTCGGATGCCGACTCGGCCAGGCTGAGGGACGAGATTGCCGGGGAATTGGAAGGGCTACGGTCCGGACCGGCAGGCGCCAAGATCCTGAGCGGCATCGCCAAGATGAGGGCGCAGCTACAATCGGTGAAGACGAGAGAGGCGGTGGGAGCATGAGTACGCTCGTTACGACCGGAGTACCTTCGGCCCAGGAGATCGCCGGAGTGACTCCACCCGAGGAGAGGCGCGCCAGAGGCCCCTACGCGACCATCGAGTGCTTCCAGCGCATTCCCTGCGATCCGTGCCACCACAGCTGCCGCTTCGGGGCAATTCAGGAGTTCGAGGACATAAACGACATCCCGAAGATGGACTGGTCCAAGTGCACCGGGTGCGGCGTGTGTGTCGCCGCGTGTCCGGGGCTGGCCATTTTCGTCGTTGATGAAACGTACAGCGAGACCGAATGCCTAATCGCCATCCCTTACGAGTTCGCGCCGCTTCCCGTGAAGGGACAGCACGTAGACCTTACGGACAGGGCCGGCATTGTCGTCGCGGAAGGCGCCGTGCAGCGTGTCGTCGCCGGGAGAAAGCCCGCCGGAACCCCGGTGGTGTGGGTGAGCGCGCCAAAGAAACTGGCTACGGTTGTCCGCGGTTTCATCCCGAGGAAGGAGGCGTAGGGCTATGGCAAAGACAGATGACGACATCATCGTCTGCAGGTGTGAGGATGTGACTCTCGGAGAGATCCGGCGCGCTATCGCCGAAGGCGCGACCACCCTGGACGAGATACGCCGCATCACACGCGCGGGGATGGGTCCTTGTCAGGGCAGGACCTGCCGCCAGCTCATAGCCTCGGAACTGGCGCGAAGGACGGGTAAGCCGGTGGCGGAAGTGTTCCCTTCCACGGTCAGGCCGCCAATGAAAGCGGTCACGATGGGAAGCCTCGCCAAGATCGGAGAGGAGGATGGGGAATGAGAAGCACTGCCGATGCCGTAGTGATCGGAGGCGGCGTGATTGGCGCCGCCGCAGCATACAGCCTCCTCAAACTTGGCATGAGGGACGTCGTCCTTTGCGAGAAAGCGACCTTCTGCAACGGTTCCACCGGCCGTTGCGGAGCGGGAGTCCGTGAGCAGTGGGGTTCGAAGGGAAACTGCCTCCTGGCCAAGGCGTCCATCGATATGTTCGAAGTGCTGGCTGACGAACTGAACTACCCTCACGACCTGGAGTTCAAACAGAAGGGATATCTGATGCTCGCCCACACCGAGAAGGAGTGGGCTCAGTTCCAGAAGAACGTCGAGCTTCAGCATTCCCTGGGCATCAAGTCCAGGCTCTGCACCCCCGAGGAAGCCCGTGAGATTGTCCCGGCGCTCAATACCGAGGGCATGCTGGGCGCTACCTTCAACGGCCGGGACGGGCACGCCAACCCCTTCCACGTGACCAGGGCCTATCTCACCGCCGCCGAGAGGTTGGGGGCAGACATCAACTACTTCACCGAGGTCACGGGGATCGAGGTCGCGGGCGGCAAGGTGAGAAAGGTAGTCACGAACAAAGGAGTCATCGAGACCCCTATCGTTGTGAACGCCGCAGGACCGTGGGCGAAACCCGTGGCGGAGATGGTAGGCGTGACGCTTCCCCTCTTCACCCAGAGGCACCAGATCCTCGTCACCGAGCCCGTTGGCTGGCTGCTCGACCCGATGGTCATGTCGTTTTCCATCGGCATCTATTGTCAGCAGACTCCCCACGGTTCTCTGGTAATGGGGATTGGAGATCCCCATGAACCCAAGGGTTACGACATAGGCCACTCCTGGGAGTTCCTTAGGGACATGTCCAGGATCATCACGAGGCTCTTGCCCGTTCTCAAGGATGTAAGGGTAGTCCGGCAGTGGTCCGGCTTGTACACCGTAACCCCGGATGCCCATCCCATCCTAGGAGGAGTCCCCGGGATTGACGGGTACCTCCAGGCAGTAGGCTTCAGCGGGCACGGCTTCATGCTGGCGCCTGCGGTCGGGAGGATCATGGCCGAGATGGCCCTCGGAAAAGAAACCTTCCTCGATGTGAGAAACCTCGATGCGGGAAGGTTCGAGCGGGGAGAGTACAACGTAGAGCCGTCGGTGGTCTAGTAGACCGTCGGTCGTCCCAAGAGACCATCGTCGTCTGGGAGAGTCGTTCTAGGAAAGTCGTCGATAAAAGAGTTCGTCTCAAAACCAGGCCGGGCACCGATCGTGTAGTTGGTTGCGGGTAGACGCGTCCGATCGCGCAGTCGGTCGCGGATGCATCTGCTCCTCATTCCGATACGATTCGTGCCCGGCATTTGTCATGGAATACTGCGCTTTAGGTGGTTAGGGGTGGAGGAATCCGATCTCGGGACAGAGAAGTCTGAGCCTATAGGGAAGGCCTGTTCCGCGTAGGAGGGAATCCGGTGGAAGTGCAGGCGATAATCGACGATCTGGCCAGGAGTATTGGGCGCCCCATAACCCTTGAAGACGCCGGAGGCCGGTTGGTGGCATATTCAGCCCACGAGCAGCCGGTGGACTCGGTCAGAGTGGAGACCCTGTTGAGGAGGGGCGCCTCCGAGTCGACTCTGAAGGCGCTCAAGGAACGAGGCGTGTACGAGTCGATTGAAAGGAGCCCCGGCGTAGCCTTTGTAGAGGGTATCGCTGAGATCGGCTTCTCTCCCCGGGTCGCGCTGGTGCTGAAAACCGGCGGTGTCGTCCTCGGATACCTCTGGGTGACAGACGGCAAAGCCCCTTTGACTCCTCAGATGGAGGAAGCGCTCCTTCGCGCCCGACAGCAACTGGTTCAGGCCCTCGAGAGACGCGGGGTCACACTGGATGTGAGACAGAAGCAGCGTGAAGATATCATCTCCGACTTGGTACGCGGGGGCCGGAGGGACATGGATGGCCTTCTCTCTGCGCTCAGGGCCATGGGCTGGTACGGTGAACCGCCTTTTCAGGTCATGCTCGTGCGCGATAGGAAAGAAGGGCGCGCTCACCAGGTGTTCAAAGAGACCGAAGCCTTCTTGTCCGAAGCCGTGCCGGCCTGCTTCAGGGGTGTCCACAGAGATGACGTGGTCGTCGTGTTCTCCGGCGCGGAGACTCACGGCACGCTCCGGGTGGCCAAAGCCATCGCCGACCGTTACTCCAAGATGGGACGGGACGTGGCGGTCGGACTCGGCGGCACCTGCGAGGACCTATCTCACATCAAGCGGAGTTACTCTGAAGCGTCGGAAGCCATCGCGCTGGGGGCGAAGTATCACTCTCATTCGGGTTGTTTCGACTACCGCGCCCTTGCGCCGTATGACCTGTTGTCCTGCTTGGCCGACTGCAAGAGGCACTCAACCTTCGGCAGGGATGCCGTAACCAAACTTGTGACTTACGACGAGCTCCACAAATCCCAGCTCTTCGATACCCTTGAAACGTACCTGGACCTCTACGGAAAACGCAAGACCGCTGCTTCGAGGCTGAACATCCACCCCAACACTCTTGACTACAGGATACGCAAGGTCAGGGAGCTCACCGGAATGGACCCCGACGACCCCGATTCGCGTCTGGTGCTCCATGTCTGGACAAAGGCACTGCACTTCGCCCGTCAGGGCGGCCTTGAGGAGACGTAGTCGGAGAGCAGGGCTCTCAAACGATAGTGTATTGGCGGATTAACATAGACCGCTCGAGGGATCGCCCGAGGTTTTCACTTTCTGGAAGTGGAGGTCGCCACGATGATGTGTGAATCCGATGAGATCTTTCAGCCCGGACAGGAGAATCCACCGGAGGTCTCCGGAGAAGAGGTCCGGGAGGGCCAGGACTACAGCCCGGATGAGGCTGTCAAGGGTTTCCGAGAGTTCGATGCGAAGTGCGCCGACCTGGCCTACAAGCTTTCGTCCAGCCGCAAGTACGAAGAAGAGGCCATAATCCCCGGTACCGGGCAAAGAGAATGGGAGAGGTCCGAGTGGGCAGGCCTTCTCAGGGAAGCCCAGGCGTTGGAGCCCACCGATCCGGTGCTCTCGCTCCTCAAGGACAACTTCATTGAGTTCCTGTCAGCAAGGCTCTCGGGCGTCGACACTGCATATAGCCATCCCGCCCGGTTCATGAGAGGTCAGACGCATTTCGTTGACCGCCTGTTTCGCCAGGATTCACGCCCGGCAAGCGAGCGCTTCCGCCTGTTCAAGAAGCGCTTCAGGCAGATTGACAAGGTCTGGGAAGGGACCAAGTCCTTGATGGTCGATGCGCCGCTTGACAAGAGGCGGGAGGTAGCGGTGGCCTGCAGGGTGATGGGTACGGTGGCGTCCAAGCTTGCCATCCAGGTCCCCAAGCACTTCGACGGTCTCACTGACAGGGAGATAGAGGATCTCCAAGCAATGCTCCGGAGGCTTTCCGCCAAATCCGTTGGTTGGGAAGCCGAGGCGACCAGGGGACGGATTGGGGTGAGTGGGCCTGCCCGCTCGGTGGAGCCGCTCGTCCAGACCGACCGGACCAACCGGACCGACTACGAGAGGATTCTTGGCGAGGAGCTGGGAGTCGATCTAGGCGAGCTGCTGAGATGGCACGAGTCTGAGATAGAACTAACCAGGCATGAGATGCTGGAGGCCGCTGCCAAAGTGGATGACGGCGTCCGCACCCCGGGGGACGTGTCGGACATGCTCCGTCGTGTCGCCGGACCCGCCGAGACCGTTGAGGAAATGTTCCGAAGGATGGAGGAGTACGTCGCGGTTGCCAAGGAGGCTTCGAAGCAAGGGTACGTCGACCTTCCCGAGGAGACTTGCCTGGTAAAGCCCACTCCCGAACAGACGAAGGATGACTACCCGTGGGGCGGATACGGCGGAGGATGCCGGCTCCGGCGCCCCCTTGTCGGTGAGTGTTTCCTGAACGACACCAACTTCCGCGCGGTTACCGACGGTTGGATGAAGATGATGGCAATCCATGAGTGCTACCCGGGCCATCACGTGCAGTTTGTAAGATCTATCCTGGACCCCCTTCCCGCGACGGTGGCGATGGGCGCAAGATCGGTACCGCTAACGGAAGGCACGGCCCATCGATCAGAGAAGCTCCTGGAAGGCATATTCCCCGATGCCGCGTTCCCCGTATTTGTGCGTCTCCGCCGTCATCACACGGCCGTGAGGATCAAGGCCGACCTTTACCTGCACTACTTCGGAAGGCCGGTGGAGGAGGCGG
>CAZYFG010000046.1:7530-12494 GCA_964646835.1 uncultured Eubacteriales bacterium
CATAGCGGCGACATACCGCGAATACTGCGCAATCTGCTACGACTACGGCATGAAACGCCTTGAGGAACTGGAGGCCCAGTATATGCCCGACGAGAAGGAGTTCACCAGGACCCTGTTCTCGGTCGGACGCATGAGCCTGGCCAGTTTCGAGAAGTTCCTTAAGCTTGGGCCGGAGGACCGGACCCGGTTCCAGACGGGTTTCGCTAGTTTGCTGGGCTAGGGCTGAGCGACAACGCTCACCCTTTGACTCTGGCCGTGAACCAGCACTCGTCAGAGTAGAACTCCGGCTTGGGGTCCTCCAGGAATCCGTGGTTCTTGACCAGCTTGAGGAAGCCGTCAAGGAACGGCTCTTTGCCCAACGGGGGAGCGTACGCCGTCTTTACGCCCATCATCTCGAAGCCGCCCTCTTCCAGCCAGAGGAGAACGTCATCCGGCGCGGCGCAAGGTCCCCATGCCGGCCTCGGGTAGGTGGGGGGCGGCGCGGTGAGGAGGAGCGGCAAAAGGCGCGAGAGGGCCCAGGCGTTTCGGACACAAGCCAGGAGAACTCCGTCTTCCGTGAGGAGCGGCCTCAGGCGCTTGATATATGCCACCGGATTGGTCAAGCACTCAAGGTGCCAGATGGCTATGACCAGGTCGTAGGGCCTGTGTGCGGCCGCTTCTTTGAGGCTCCTCACTATGTGAAGGTGGGTCTCTTGCACATTCCCGTCCCCAGTATCCTGTTGGGCCGGGGGTGCCCCCGTTGGCCCCGGTTCGCGGTCGTCCGGAACCGAGCAGTAGGTTGTGGCCACTGCCCTGAGTCGCCGGTCCTCCTCAATCCCGACAGCCAGCCTGGCGCCCCTTTCGGCGCATTCCAAGAGCGTCGCTCCCGTCCGGGCCCGTACGTCCAATACCTTCTTCCCGCCGAGTTCGACCAAGCCCAAGATGTCTTTGCGCGGGTGGGCCGCCATCGGGTCATCGAGCCCCCACTTGGTGCACATCCTTCTGGCCTCTCCGTCCAGGATGCGTACCCGTTCGGGCTCGCCTTGGAGCGGGTGTCTCGGCCCCTGCCTGTGGATGTAGACATCGCCGGCGATGTACGCTCTCCGCCCTGAGTGGGCAAGGCGCAGGCAGAAGTCGTCGTCCGCGAACCCCTCGGATCCAAACCGCTCATCGAACCCGCCCAGGTCGACGAAGGCGTCCCTCCGTACCAGCATGGGCGCGATGGCGATCCTCACCGAAGGCCTCCACTTGGCAGGGTTGGGGGTGAGGACGGCGCCGGGAGCGTGTGCCGCCGACGCGTTCTGGAGTCCCGTGGCCATGTTGCAGAGGGGTCCGACTGCCCCTGCTCCCGTGCTTTCGGCGCAGGAGACCAGGCGGTCGAGCCATCCGGGGCTTACGACGGTGTCGGCTGTCAGGAAGGCAAGGTACTCGCCTTTGGCGGAGGAGGCTGCCCGGTTCAGGGCTTCAGGTAAGGTGAGGTCTCTCCCCCTGGGGCTTCGTGAAGGCGCTTCGAGGATCTCATGGTCTCCGGTAGTCACCGACCTGACGGCTTCGATACAGCGAGCGAGCTGCTCTTCTCCGTCGAACGAAAACACGATGATGCTAACCATATGTGATCCCTCTCGAGGGGCATTCTCTGTCTCGCCCGCCACGGGCGCTCCGGACCACACTATCCTATGAGCCCCGGATCAGCATCGTTACGGCGTTTTGCCCCCAAATCGCATTTCACTTCCCGGCGGAAACGTGGTATATTCTTCGAAAGCCGATGACGGGACAGTAGGCGCATGATTCGGGCAGAGAGAGCCGCCGGCCGGTGAAAGGCGGACCCGGGATTGCGACCGAACAGCGCCCTGAGGCGTGGGGAACAAAGGGACGCGTGGCACAATATAGTCAACACGTCAGCGAGTATTCCTCACCGGGTGTCTCCGTTAAAGGACCGAGAGGCCGTCCCACCGGGCGGCGAAACAGGGTGGCACCACGAGAGCAGGCGTGTCTCGTCCTTGAGACGGCCTGCTCCTTCATTTGGGGGGGGTCAGGTCATGTTCGACATAGAGATTCTGAGAAGCGACAGGGCAGCAGTTGAGGAAATGCTGAAGAAGCGATCGGCCGAGGCGCCTCTGGACAGGATATTGGAGCTGGACCGGAAGCGCGCCGAATTGGTCCGGACCGTGAATGTCCTCCGCGAGGAGAGGAACAAGCTCTCAGGCGAGATCAAGGGCATCAAGGACGAGGCCAAGAGGGCCGAGATGATCGAGCGCACGCGCGGCATCCGCGACCAGGTTTCGGCTGTAGAGACTGATCTCGCCGCCGTCGAGAAGGACCTCCGCGACCTTCTCGTCTGGATGCCCAACATGCTGGCTCCCGAAGTACCCTTCGGCGAGGACGAGTCGGGGAACGTGGTGGTACGAACTTGGGGCGAGCCCCGCAAGTTCGACTTCAAGCCCAAAGACCATGTGACCATCGGGGAAGGCCTCGGCATCATCGATATAGCGAGAGCGGCTAAAGTATGGGGCACCAGGGCTTATTTCCTGAAGGGCGACGCGGTGTTCCTGGAGTTCGCCCTGGTGAGATACGCCATGGACATCCTTGCGGCCGAAGGGTTCCTCCCGGTCGTGACCCCTATCATCGTGAAGACCGAGATCCTTGAGGGCACCCGACACTACCCGTTCTTCAAGGAGCAGATATACCGCATTGAAGGAGAGGATTCGGGCTTGGTGGGGACCTCCGAGATACCTCTCGGCGCGATGCACGCCGGAGAGATCCTGGAGGAGAGAGTGTTGCCCCTGAAATACGCGGGTTTCTCGTCCTGCTATCGCACCGAGGTCGGTTCGGGCGGGCGAGATGTCCGCGGGCTTATCCGGACCCACCACTTCGACAAAGTGGAGATGTTCGTGTTCGATAAACCCCAGGATTCCGCCAAGACCCATGAATACATGGTTTCAATAGAGGAGAGGTTCTACCGCGAACTGGGCATACCTTACCGGGTAGTGATGATGTGCTCGGGCGACCTGGGACCAGTCGCTTACAAGAAATACGACGTGGAATTCTGGCATCCGTCGGAGGCCAAGTACAGAGAGATAACGTCTTGCTCGAACTGCACGGACTTCCAGGCGCGAGGACTCAATACGAGGTTCAGGCCCGCCGCCGGAGGCAAGCCTGAGTACGTCCACACCTTGAACGGGACGGCCATAGCCATCGGCCGGACGTTGGTGGCCATACTCGAGAACTACCAGGAAGAAGACGGCAGTGTGACCGTGCCGGAGGTTCTTCGGAAGTACATGCCTGACGGGCTCGCAAAGGTGAGGCCAAGCACGCCTTTACTCTGACCGTGGCAGGAAACGGAGCGCGGCGAGCGAATCCTATGGTGACCCTCGCTGAAAGGACGTGCGTGTCTTGAGCGTTGCTATTCCCGTCCACATGAAGAGAGGGCTCTTTGGACCTGACCCCTTTGTAATTCTTGTTGGAACGGACAGGACCGCTCTCATACATGTTGATCGGAAGCGCTATGAGAGTATCGTGGCCCCGTATAAGCAAGCGACCTACCTCGAGAGGTTGTCCGGGACCATGCACGCCTTCGCCGAATACGCGGACGCGATGTGCAAGGAACCTCTGGACGAGGTCATTTCGCGGAATCCGAGGTGTACAGCCGTAGATAACGGAGACATAGTGTCCTTTGAGCTTTTCGTAGGTCGTGACGAGCGCACCGGCCGACGCCATGATTACTACACTTTTGAGTTGAAGTGCCGTCATAGGAAGTTCAAAGGGACCGTGGACAGAGGGACCGACCTCTCGGGAAAGGCGCAGGCCCTCAAGGAGATCTTGGGAGACCGTTTGCGGATGGGTTGATGCTCGGCAGCTCCCGGCAGGAGTGGTAGTGAACCGGTCCATGGTCGCTGTAAGTATGAAGGCCCTGCGTCCTCTTGGGAGCAGGGCCTTTCCTCATCCACGATGCTGTGAGTCGCCGATACTGTCGATTCCCGAAACCGCCAGGTACCGTAGAGAGGTCTCCGGCGACCTTCTCCAGCCTAGAACCCGAACAGCGCGATCTTGGCGATGAGCGGTCCGAAGAGGCTCGCGCTTAGGCACATGACGGTAATCAGCGTGTTCAAGGACGGCCCGGCGGTGTCTTTGAAGGGATCGCCCACCGTGTCGCCGACGACCGCGGCCTTGTGGGCATCGGAGCCCTTGCCGCCATGGGCGCCGTCCTCAATGAACTTCTTGGCGTTGTCCCAGAGCCCGCCCGAGTTCGCCATGAACAGGGCGAAAATGATGCCCGTGATGATGGAGCCCGCAAGGAATCCGCCCAAAGCGTGAGGCCCGAGGATAATGCCTACCGCGACTGGCGCGGCAAAGCTCAGGATCCCAGGGACCAGGAGCTCCTTGAGCGCTCCCTTAGTCGCGATGTCAACGCACCTGTCCGAATCGGGCCTAACTTTGCCCTCGATAAGCCCGGGGATCTCCCTGAACTGCCGTCTGATCTCCTCGACCATGACAAAGGCGTTCTTACCAACAGAAAGTATGGTGAGAGCGGCGAACAAGGGCGGCATGATGGAGCCCAAGAGAACTCCGGCCACGACGCCCGGAGTGCGCAGGTCGATCTGTGTGATGCCGACCGTCTCCGAGTAGGCCGCGAACAGGGCAAGGACGGTGAGCGCCGCGGCACCAATGGCAAATCCCTTGGTGATGGCCTTGGCCGTGTTTCCGGCGGCGTCCAGGCGGTCACAGATCCTGATGGTCTCCTCCGACTCGTGACCCGCCTCCGCGCATCCTTTGGCGTTGTCGACGATGGGTCCGTAAGCGTCGGCCGAGACGATCATCCCCGTGATGGAGAGCATCCCTACCGCCGCGATTGACACTCCGTACGTGCCGGCTATTCCAAAGTGCTCCGCCGCGAACCACGACACCACCATGGCGACGACGATGCCGATTATTGAGGGCACTGCGCTTACCAGTCCGTAGGAGAAACCTCTCAGGATCAGGATGGC
>CAZYFG010000047.1:0-393 GCA_964646835.1 uncultured Eubacteriales bacterium
CATCTTCAGCCGTGGCTATTCGCTGGTTCAAGGCGCTGTCATGTTATACGGGTTTACGTTCGTGGCCGTAAACCTTTTGGCCGACGTCCTCTACACCTGGCTAAACCCGAAATTGGTAATCGGAGAGAAGGTGTAGGACGTGGTGAGGGGCGAGAGAACGCAGTTCAGCGTCCGTCGAAGGCTCTTCATCCTTCGCCTCCACCTGTGGCTGGAAAACGCCAAGGCAACGCTCCGGCGCCTCGGTCGCAACAAGGCTGCTGTGGCGGGGGCTCCCGTCGTAACCGCCATCGTGATGGCGGCAGTCTTCGCGCCGAGCTTTTCGCTGGCGTAATTAGCCATCTTTTCGCCCTGGAAGGGGTCGATGAAGCAGGTACGGAAAATATTCGAGTAGAC
>CAZYFG010000047.1:403-12024 GCA_964646835.1 uncultured Eubacteriales bacterium
GCCATGAACTTAAGGGACCGGTTCAGCCCTCCCGGCGGCAAGTATCTGCTTGGGGCAGATCACCTCGGCCGCGACGTTCTGACCCGCATTCTCTACGGTGCCCGGGTCTCCATCCTGGTGGGCGTCATTACGGTGACCATCTCAGTCGCCGTCGGAGGGTTTCTGGGCATCTTGGCAGGCTATTACGGCGGGGCTTTCGATGCTCTCATGTCAAGGCTCACCGAGATCCTCCTTGCCTTCCCGTACCTCATTTTCGCCATAGGCGCCATGGCGATGCTGGGGCCCGGCTTTTGGAACCTCATCTGGGCGCTTTGCTTCAAGGGGTGGGTTGAGTTCTTCAGGTTGGCAAGGGCAGGGGTCTTGGCCGAGAAGACCAAGGAGTATGTGGAAGCAGCCAGAGTCCTGGGACGGTCGGATCTTGAGATCATGGGGTCTGAGATACTGCCCAACATCGTGAACCCTCTTCTGGTCGTGGGAACCCTGCGAATGGGCACCATGATCGTCATGGAAGCGTCCCTAAGTTTTCTCGGCATCGGCATCCCACCCAGGATTCCGGCTTGGGGCTCCATGATCCAGGACGGATACCGCTTCATCCTGAACGCGTGGTGGCTATCGACTCTCCCGGGGATCGTCCTGGTCGCTCTTGTCTTGTCGGTAAATCTTGTCGGCGAGGGGCTTCGAGAAGCCCTGGACCCGGACCTTCAGACGTTCTAGAGACCGGAAAGGAGGCGCTCAACATTGGCGGCCAAAGGCCAGAAAGAGGTTCTTTCCATCCGGGGACTTCATGTTTCATACCGTACAGACAGGGGGACTGTCCGGGCCGTGAGAGGGGTCGACCTCTCGGTACGCGAAGGCGAAATCGTTGGGCTGGTAGGGGAATCCGGCTGCGGCAAGAGCGCCACGCTCTTGTCTATCATGAGGCTCTTGCCGTTCCCGGGCGAGATCGTCTCAGGAAGCATACATGTGGACGGGACCGATGTCTTGAGGCTCAGTGAAAGGGAACTCCGGTCGCTCCGGGGAGGTACCGTGGCAATGGTGTTCCAAGACCCCATGTCCACGCTCAACCCCGCCCACAAGATCGGAGCCCAGATGAAGGAAGCCCTAACCGTCCACGGACGGCCCAGCAGTAAGGATTTGTTGGTTCACCTCTTGGAGGAAGTGGGGATACCTTCACCTCAGGAGGTCCTTGGGTACTACCCCCATCAATTGAGCGGCGGGATGCAGCAACGGGTCATGATCGCCATAGCCCTTTCCTTACGTCCCAAGCTCCTACTGGCCGATGAACCGACTACCGCGCTGGACGTCACGGTTGAGGCGCAGATACTGGATTTGTTGAGGCATGTAAACCGCCACACCGGAACCGCTATCGTCCTCGTCACCCACAATCTTGCCGTCGCGTCTCAGTTCTGCCACCGGATAGCCGTTATGTACGCAGGCCAGATAGTTGAAGAGGGAAATACCAATGAGGTGCTGTCGAACCCTCTCCATCCTTACACCCGTGGACTCATCGGCTGCATACCGAGGTTCCGGCGAGGCGTCCCGCTCACACCCATACGCGGCCAGGTAGCAAACCTCACTGAGAGCCACGAGGGATGCGCTTTCTATCCCAGGTGTGACAAGGGCGCGCCCGGTTGTCGGAGGGGCGAAGAGGTCCTTCTGAACACCGGAAACAGAATGGTGCGGTGCCACCGGTACGATGTTCCTGACTACGGAGATGTGGTCGCTGCCCAAGATTCGGGGTGGCGGTAGGGTGGAAGCAGCCTTGTCTCTCACCACCAATACCGCCCTGGTCCAAACCGTGGGTCTGAAGCGGTATTTCCACTCGCGACCGGGTCTCTTGGCACGGTACCTTGCCGGGGAAGAACCACGTACGACGAAGGCTGTGGACGGAGTAGACCTGTACATCCGGGAGGGCGAAACTCTCGGCTTGGTGGGTGAGTCAGGATGCGGGAAGAGCACCTTGGGCCGGGTCATCGTGGGGCTCTACCCACCGACTGAAGGACAAGTGCTCTACGAGGGGCGACACGGGCCGGGTGGGCAAATGATATTCCAGAACCCCTACGCATCGCTGAACCCTCGCCATACGGTTCGTCAGATACTCGGGTTCTGCCTTGAGAAGAGAGGCGTACCGTTGGAGGAACGGGAGAGCGAGTCGGTTAGGTTGCTCGAGAGGGTTGGTCTCGCCCCGCTTCACCTGGACCAGTTCCCCCGGCAGTTCAGCGGCGGGCAAAGACAGCGAATCGGAGTGGCCCGCGCCCTCGCCATGCGTCCACGCTTCATTGTTGCCGATGAACCCGTGTCAGCACTGGACGTATCGGTGCAGGCCCAGATACTGAACCTGCTCGAGGGGCTTCAGGCAGAGACAGGTGTCTCCTTCCTGCTGATATCCCACGACCTGGCCGTGGTGCACCATGCCAGTCACAGGGTCGCGGTCATGTACCTGGGAAAACTTGTTGAGACGGCTCAAACGGAAAGCCTCTTCGAGAATCCTTGTCACCCGTATACTAGAGCGTTGCTCTCGGCGATTCCGCGTTTGGGAAAAACGGGAGAGTCGAGGATACGTCTACACGGCACGGTACCGTCCGCCGTGGACCCGCCTCCCGGCTGCCGGTTCCAGACAAGGTGCCCCTATAAAACGGGAATCTGTCGCGAGGAAGAACCTCTGCCTGTGGAGATCAAGGGGGACCCGGGTCACGTCGTTTGGTGCCACCTGCACGCTTGAGCTCCGTGCCGCGCAGGGACCTGTGATATGAGACGGCGAACCTGTGGGCTTCGTCTCTCAGGCGCATCACCAAAAACAGCCCTCCCGAGTCTTTCGGAAGTTCAACGGGCTCGGCCTGCCCCGGAAGGAACAGCTCCTCGTTTCGTTTGGCCAAGCCCACCAGAGGAATCTGGAGGCCCAATTCGTCGAGCACTTCTTGCGCTGCGCTGACCTGCCCTTTGCCTCCGTCAACCATTATGAGGTCGGGGAAGACGGCGAACTTGCCGGGCCTCCCTGTCTCACGGGCCTCTTCCCTCTCGGATAGCCCCCTCTTGAACCGGCGCCACAAAACCTCCTGCATCATGGCGAAGTCATTGGGTTTCCCTTCGATCTTCATCCGGAACTTCCGGTATTGTGACTTGTCAGGCCTTCCATCGGTGAGCACGACCATTGAGGCAACGGCTTGTTTGCCGGTCAGGTTGGAGATGTCATAGCCTTCGATGCGCCTGGGAAGCCTCTCCAAGGCGAGTGCGTCCCTAAGAGCCTCCATAGCCCTGTTGTTGGCGTCGGTTTCACGCTGCTCTTTGGGGATCTGCTCGGCAAGCATGTTTCTCGCGTTGTCCTGCGCCATCAAGACGAGTTCCTTGAACCTTCCTCTCTTAGGCGCCTTTATGCGGGTAGCGCGCTCACCCTGGCCCAACCCGCGCCGCGCCTCTGACAAGAAGGTCTCCAGTTCCGGGAGGGACAGGTCGTGTACGGGAACCAGAACCTCGCTGGGGAAGAACTGGGCCGAGGAATAGTACTGTGTGATAAACGCCTCTACCACCTGGGCTTCGCTTTCGCCGGCCGCCCCTTGGAGCATGAACCCTTCCTTGCCGACCAGTTTTCCTTCTCTAATGGCAAGCAGCGCCACAAAAGCGGTGTCTCCCGAACGGGCAAGCCCTATGATGTCCCGGTCTTTCCAGTCGGGCACTGTGATGAGCTGCTTGCGCGTCACATCTTCCAGGGCCCTTATCTGGTCCCGGACCCTGGCGGCTTTCTCAAACTCCATCTCCTCGGCATAAGTCTCCATCCGGCTTTCCAACCGGGCCTTTACTTCGTTGTGGCGGCCTTCCAGGAACTTGATAACTTCGTCTATCATCGCCCGGTAGGCGCTCTCATCCACCGTGCCCGTGCAGGGCCCCATGCACTTTCCGATGTGGTAGTCGAGACACGGTCGCGTCGCCTGAGCGAAGGCCGAGTCCTTGCAGGTACGGTAGGGGAAAATCCGCCTGAGGAGAGTGATGGTCTCCCTCACTGACGCGGCCCTGGTATAGGGCCCGAAGTACCTTGCCCCATCACGTAGCCGCCTTCTCACCAGCGTGACTCTGGGCCAGGGATCGGCCACCCCCACCCGGATGTAGGGGTAATGCTTGTCATCTCGCAGCCTTATGTTGTATTCGGGCCTGTGCTTCTTGATGAGGTTCAGTTCGAGAAGGAGCGCCTCGGTCTCGGATCCGACGGTGATGGTCTCGAGCCGCGCGACCCGGGACATGAGGGCCTCGGTCTTCGGCGAGAGGTTCGACGCGAAGTACGACCTTAGCCTGTTCCTAAGGGCTTTGGCTTTCCCGACGTAGAGCACCTTTCCGTCAGGTCCCCGGAACACGTACACCCCGGGCGACTCAGGGGTCTCTCTTATCTTCTCGGCAAGCTCATGTCGGTCGCCGGTGAGCCCCGTCCAAGCCTTTTCGTCGTGGGGAAAGGGTCTTTCCAACCTCAATTGCCTCCGGCCGTTCTGGTTTCGACCGCGGTATTTGTGCCGCCTTCGGTCCCCGCCAAGAGCTTCCTTAGGAAATTCCCTGTATAGGAATTCTCCTTGCCGGCTATCTCCTCGGGGGTCCCTGTGGCGACCACGGTACCGCCTTCTTCGCCGCCCTCGGGCCCCAAGTCGATGATATGGTCGGCACTCTTTACCACGTCAGGATTGTGTTCGATGACGACGACCGTGCTGCCTGCATCAACCAATCGCTGGAGGACGTTCAAGAGCCGGCGGGTGTCCTCAAAGTGAAGGCCGGTAGTGGGTTCGTCAAGGATATAAAGCGTGCGCTCGTTTCCTCGCCTGCTGAGCTCCGTAGCCAGTTTCACCCGCTGGGCTTCCCCGCCGGAGAGCGTGGTAGCCGGTTGCCCCAGCCGGATGTACCCGAGTCCCACGTCCGCGATGGTGGAGAGCCGCCGGTGAATCGAAGGTATGTCCTTGAACAGGCCTAATGCCTCTTCTACGGTCATGTTCAAGACTTCGGATATGTTCTTGCCGTGGTATTTGACCTCAAGGGTCTGACTGTTGTACCGCTTGCCGCCACACACTTCGCAGGGCACGTAGACATCGGGCAGGAACTGCATCTCGATCCTTATGATGCCGTCGCCCCGGCAAGCCTCACAGCGGCCGCCTCTCACGTTGAAACTGAACCGTCCCGGTTTGTACCCGCGGACCTTGGCGTCAGGCGTCATGGCGAAGATGTTGCGGATGTCCGTAAACACACCGGTATAGGTGGCAGGGTTGGACCTTGGAGTACGCCCGATGGGCGACTGGTCGATGTTGATCACCTTATCCAGGTGCTCAAGACCCGTAATCTCGTCGTGGTCTCCCGGTCTGGTCCGCGCGCCGTTCAAGACCGCGGCAAGCTTGCGGTAAAGGATGTCGTTAACCAGCGTGCTCTTTCCCGAACCCGACACACCCGTCACGCAAGTGAAGACGCCGAGAGGGATCTCTACGTCGATGTTCTTCAGGTTGTGCTCCCTGGCGCCCCGTATCCTCAAAGACTTTCCGGTAAGGGGCCGCCGCTCGGGCACGGGTATGCTCCTCTTCCCGGACAGGTACTGCCCCGTCAGTGAATTCTCGCAGGTCAAGATGTCGTCAAGAGTCCCTGAGGCGACAACGGCCCCTCCGTGTTCTCCCGCGCCCGGTCCCACATCGACAATGTAGTCGGCGGTACGGATGGTGTCCTCGTCGTGCTCCACCACAATCAGCGTATTGCCCAGGTCTCGAAGGTGGACCATGGTCTTCAGGAGTCTCTCGTTGTCCCGGGGATGGAGGCCGATGCTCGGCTCGTCCAGCACATAGAGAACACCCACCAGTCCCGACCCTATCTGCGTCGCCAACCTGATTCGCTGCGCCTCGCCGCCGGCGAGAGTCCCTGCGTGCCGCGAGAGGGTAAGGTAACCCAGGCCCACATCCAAAAGGAACTGCAGTCGCGCCTTCAATTGCTTCATGACCTGGTTGGCAATGATCGCCTCTCGTTCGGTGAAATCCACGGTATCTAAGAACCTGAGGGCGCCTTGGACAGACAAGGAGGTCACTTGACTGATGTTCCTGCCTCCTACCGTTACGGCCAAAGCCTCTGGCTTTAGCCTGGTCCCTTGACACACCGGGCACGGCCGCGCGGCCATGAACTCCTCGACCCACTGGCGAACGTAATCGCTCGGCGCCGACTTGTACCGGCGCTCGAGATTTGGGATAACCCCTTCAAAGGTCACGCTCCGGTCGCTGGTCCTTCCGTATTGATTCTCATAGTGGAAGGGTATGCGCTCGGCGCCGCTGCCGTAGAGGATGATGTTCACCTGCTCCTCGCTCAGGCTGTCGAAGGGGACCTCGGTGGGAATCTTGAAGTGCGCGCATACGGCGTCCAGGAGCTGCATGTAGTAGCCGTCGGGCGTCCCGTTCCAAGGCACGACCGCCCCGTCACTCAGGGACTTCCTCCGGTCGGGAACGATGAGGTCCGGCTCAAGCTCCATGTTCACCCCTAATCCGTGGCACGATGGACAGGCCCCGAAGGGGTTGTTGAAGGAAAACAACCTAGGCTCGAGCTCAGGGAGGTTGATGCCGCAATCCGGACATGCGAGGGCTTGAGAGAAAACCAGGTCGGGCGACCCTTGAACCTCCACCACCACCAGGTTGCCCGAGAGGCTGATGGCGGTCTCGATTGAGTCGACCAGGCGAGACCGAATGCCCTCCCGCCTCACCAACCTGTCGATGACTACCTCTATGGTGTGGTTTTTCTTCTTGTCCAGGCGCCTCCCGACGAACTCGCCTACCTCTCCGACCACTCCGTCTACACGCACTCTCAAATAGCCTGCGCGCTGGATCTCGTCGAAGACCTTCTCGTGTTCTCCCTTGCGACCTCTCACCAAGGGAGCCAGGACCGAGAACCGCGTCCCTTCCGGGAGCCCTTCTATCTGGTCGGCTATCTGATCCACGGTCTGCTTGGCGATGGGCTTGCCGCAGACCGGACAGTGGGGGTGCCCCACCCTGGCAAACAAGAGCCTCAAGTAGTCGTAGATCTCCGTGACCGTTGCCACTGTGGACCTGGGGTTGCGGGCCCCCGACTTCTGGTCTATGGAGATGGCCGGGGATAGCCCCTCGATGTAGTCAACATCGGGTTTGTCCATGAGGCCCAAAAACTGCCTGGCGTAGGCCGAGAGCGACTCCACGTAGCGCCTCTGGCCCTCGGCATAGATTGTGTCAAAGGCAAGGGAGCTCTTTCCCGACCCCGACAAGCCGGTAATGACGGTTAGCTTATCCCGCGGTATCTCAAGGTCAATGCCCTTCAGGTTGTGCTGTCTGGCGCCTCTTATGACGATCTTATCTTTTGACATTGGTTTGACCTCTCGTATCCCTTTGGCCAAGTCGGCTCTCCAACTCGAATATCATGTCCCTGAGAAGCGCCGCTCGTTCGAACTCCAGATCTCTCGAGGCCGCCTTCATCTCTTTCCTCATCCGATCAATGAGTTCGGGTATGGCGCGCTTGGGGACATCATTGAGATCGGTATCGGCCCAGTAGTACTTGCTTTGTGATTGGACCGGCCGCTGGGATTGGATGACATCCCGCACGGCCTTTTCAACCGTGGCGGGAGTGATGCCGTGCTTCCTGTTGTACTCCTCCTGCTTCCTGCGCCTCCGGTTGGTCTCCTCGATGGCCCTGCGCATCGATCCTGTCATCGAGTCGGCATACATGATGACCTTGCCGTGGACGTTCCTTGCCGCGCGTCCTATGGTCTGAATAAGCGAAGTCTCCGACCGGAGGAAGCCCTCTTTGTCGGCATCCAGTATGCAGACAAGCGAGACTTCCGGGAGATCCAGGCCCTCCCGGAGGAGGTTGATCCCGACCAGCACGTCAAATGCCCCCAGCCTGAGGTCGCGGATGATCTCCATCCGCTCCAAAGTCTCCACGTCTGAGTGCATGTACCTGACCTTGATACCCATGTCCCGGAGGTAATCGGTGAGGTCTTCGGCCATGCGTTTGGTGAGCGTCGTGACCAGCACTCGCTCTTTCCGTGCGGTCACGTCACGGACTTCTCTCACCAGACCATCTATCTGGCCTTTGGTAGGCCGGACCTCGACCTCGGGATCGACAAGCCCCGTGGGCCTTACAACCTGCTCCACGACAAGACTTGCCTTTCCAAGTTCGTAGGGCGCGGGAGTCGCCGACACGTATATCGTCTGTCCAATCCGGGACTCGAACTCCTCGTAAGTAAGGGGGCGGTTGTCCAGGGCCGAGGGCAGCCTGAAACCATACTCGACCAAGGTGGTCTTCCGGGACCGGTCTCCCACATACATCGCCCGGACCTGCGGTACAGTGACGTGGGACTCGTCGATTATTACCAGGAAATCCTCGGGGAAGAAGTCCAGGAGCGTGTACGGAGGCTCGCCGGGCGCCCGCCCCGTGAGGTGCCGCGAGTAGTTCTCAATGCCCGGACAATAGCCCATCTCGCTAAGCATGTCCAAATCCTGCCTGGTCCTTTGCTCGAGCCTGTAAGCCTCAAGGATCTTGCCGGCCTCCCTCAGTTCCTTGAGCCTTTCTTCCAGCTCGCGCTCAATAGACTCGATAGCCCGGCGCATCTTCAGGTCGGTCACCACGTAGTGCCTTGCCGGGTATATCGCTACGTGGTCCATTTCCGCGAGAGGCTTCCCCGAAAACACGTCGAACTCCACGAGCCTCTCGATCTCGTCACCGAAAAGCTCAACTCGAATGGCCTTGTCAGTGGCTCCTGCCGGGTATATCTCAACCGTGTCGCCCCGTACTCGAAATGTGCCGCGCTGAAAATCGATATCGTTCCGGATGTACTGGATGTCCACCAGGCGGCGAAGGATGCTCTGCCTGTCCTTCACCATCCCTCTCCTTAGGGAGAGGACCAGGTCACGGTAGTCCTCGGGTGACCCAAGGCCGTATATGCACGATACGGACGCCACTACCAGGACATCCCTGCGCTCAAACAAGGCAAAGGTAGCCGAGTGACGGAGCTTGTCTATCTCCTCGTTAATGGTCGCGTCCTTCTCGATGTACGTGTCGCTCTGGGGCACGTAGGCTTCAGGCTGGTAGTAGTCGTAGTAGCTCACGAAGTACTCGACGGCGTTGTGGGGAAAAAAGGTCTTGAACTCGGAAGCCAGCTGGGCCGCCAAGGTCTTGTTGTGGGAGATGACCAGCGTGGGGCGGTTCAGTCTCTCAACCACGTTGGCTATGGTGAAGGTCTTTCCCGAGCCTGTCACCCCGAGGAGCACCTGGTCCCGATTTCCTTTGAGGATCCCGTTAACCAAAGCATCTATGGCCTCAGGCTGGTCGCCCTTGGCCACGTAATCCGAGCAAAGTTTGAAGTCAGGCATCCGGGGACATCCCTCCGCCTGACCATTATACACACGAAAGTAATAGCAATCAAATGTTTGGTGTCCCGGTCCGGCGTGGGCCAAATGCCTGGTAGAAGTGCCCTCCTAGGTACGCGGGCGGCCCAAGAACTTCTTCAGGAACTGAAGCAGCGGGCCGGAGTTGTGGGAGACGACAAGGGGAGCGTCTCCGATGCCGGGGGCCGGAAGGATGCCCACCGGTTCAAGGCTCCTCCTCCGGACAACCACATCCCGCGCCCTCACGTCACCGACGTTGGCGAACGTAACCACAAGGTCGCCGGGTTCCCTAAGCGCCGCGTCAAGATCCTGGCGCCCTCTCACCTCTTGTCCTCCGATCGCGGTTATCCTCGCGCCCCTTCGGAGGCCTGCGGCATGAGCGGGACTTCCTTCGAAGACGTCCAGCGCCAGGATTTCGCCTTCCGAGACAAACCTGGGTTCCCTCAGAGACTCCTGCCGGTTGCCCATTCGAATCACTATCTCGTGGCCGATGGGAGCGAACAGGGCAGCAACCCACACAAAGGGAGACCAGCGGGATGCCGCTATGGAGAACCCGAGAAGGATGACGCTGAACAGGAAGAGGCTCCGCGAGGTCTCCCTCGCCTTCTCGCGAGGAGTTGACGAAGCGGCCATGTCGCCGTAGCCAAGGGCGGCGACCACAGGCATCATCTGGAAGATGGGTGTCCCCTGACCTTGGACCACCGGCGCCTTGATAAGCGGCCACCAGTCGGGCAGCTCGATAAGGCCGGTCATTGCCGATATGTCGGGGACCTTGACCATGAACAACACTATGAGCGGGACGGGCCAGAACCTCTGCAGCGCAAACGCACCGACGGTCCTCCCGTCCTTGCCGGGCACGTAGAGAGGGGTGGCGCAGCCCGCGCCGCTCAGACGGATAAGGAGAGACTCTCCTGCGTGAAGACATGCGACCAGGGCCATGATGGCTTGCACGTTCACTTTGGGCCAGCCAATCACGAGATAACTCAAGCTTACGAGAGCTCCTGAATAGGAGAAGCATAGAAGTCTGGGGCTCAACAGAAACAAGAGGAGAGAGAGGGGTAAGAGGTAGCTCACCCCGGCGTCACTCACGGTCACTCCAACCATCACCAGTAGCACGGAGGCGACCAACCCTCCCAGGAGCCCCAAACCGATCCCCCAGAGGGTCTGGATGAAGGCCTTGTTCCTGGGTCTCCCGTAGAGCCTCTCCTCGAGAGACTGGACTTTCGCGTACTGGGAAGCAACCAGCCCCAGGACGACCAGGTACAACATGTCAACCACGGGATTCAGGAATATCCCGGGGTAAGATCTCACCACCGCTTTGAGCAGCTCGTAAAAAGGTCCCACCGCTAAGAAGACATCCCCTTTGTCAAGACCCCGACATGGCTTGGGCGGCCATTTCCAGAGCGGTCTCAAGCTGGGCCTCGTCGCCTTCGACTACCACGTCCGGCTCAAGTCCGTTGCCGTTGATCGACCGCCCCGAGGGCGTCAGATATTCCGCCGTGGTCAGCTTCACCACCGAACCATCCCTCAGGGGAAAGGCGCCCTGCACCAATCCCTTTCCAAACGTTCTTTCCCCGACTAGGACCCCGGCTCCGCTGTCCTGAATGGCCCCCGCCAGGATCTCCGAGGCGCTGGCGCTGCCGCCGTTCACCAACACTATGAGGGGCAACCCCAAACCGGTGCCATGGGAGGAGTACGTCTCGGCAGGCGCGTTCTTGTAGTTGAGAGTCACAATTGGCCCGCTAGGCACGAACATCTCGGCGATGTTGAGACACTGCTGGACATACCCGCCGCCGTTATACCGGAGGTCAAGGATAATGGCCTTGGCCCCTTGGGCTTTCAGGTCCTCCAAAGCGGCGGCAACCTCGGTGTCCGAGTGCTCGTTGAAACTGAGTAAGAAGAGGCAGGTACCACAATGTCTCGCCGGATGATGGTCACGTCAAACGACTTCTGATCCCTGCTTATGGTGAGAGTTACCGGCGTTCCGGCAGGTCCCCTTATCTTCGCCGCCGCCTCATCGCTGGTCGAGACCGGTACGCCGTCTACGCTGAGGATAAGGTCATCGGCACGCAACCCGGCTTCTTCGGCAGGCGAACCCTTCATGGGAGTCGCGATGCGGACATACCTGTCCTTGACGTCGATGGTGACTCCGATCCCCGAATAGGCCCCTGAAGTCCTTACCTGGAACTCATCCCACTCCCGCTTCGACATGTAGGACGAGTATGGGTCTTCCAGGCTGAACACGACCCCCCGCGAAGCGCCCTCAAG
>CAZYFG010000048.1:0-10437 GCA_964646835.1 uncultured Eubacteriales bacterium
ACCCGCTGGAAATCGAGTTCGGCTTAGCCCTCCTTCCGCTGGCCGACCCTCATCAAGGGGGCGACCTCATGGACCGTATCGTGATGGTGCGGCGCCAAATAGCCTCCGAACTCGGCATTCTCATCCCGTTCGTTAGGGTGAGGGACAACATCGCGGGCATGGGACCCAATGTCTATTCCATCAACCTCCGCGGGGTTGACATAGGTTCGGGAGAGGTGTATCCGGACCGGCTCATGGCCATGGAAGGTCCGGCGGTCTCCCGCAAGATACAGGGCATCCCCGGCAAGGAGCCGGCCTTTGGCCTGGATGTCATATGGATTCCCAAGGGCGCGAGGGATGAGGCTGAGACGGCGGGATACACGGTGATCGAGTCGTCGGCCGTCATCGCGACGCACCTCACGGAAGTCCTCAGGAAGCACGCCCACCTCTTGCTCACGCGGCAGGAAGTGCAGAGGCTTCTCGATCTGGCGAGGCAGGAGGACGCGTCCTGCGTGGACGAAGCGGTTCCCAACCTCGTTTCCCTGGGCGAAGTCCAGAAGGTTCTGCAGAACCTGGTGAGGGAAGGCATTCCCATACGGGACCTGGTGACCATCATGGAAAGCATGGCGGATGCCGCCCGGGTCTCGAGAGACGTGGACTATCTCACTATGAGGGTTCGCGAGGGGCTCTCAAGGCTCATCACCAAGGAGGTTGGGTTGGACAAGGGCCCCTTCCCGGTGGCCACCCTCGACCCCGCGTTTGAGAGAGAGATCATCGAGGCGACCAAGAAAGGCGACAGGGGATCCTATGTCGCTCTCTCGGCGGAACGGCTGTCGGAGATGATGAAAGCCATCTCGGTGGGCATGTCGGAAGTAGCCTCAAGGGCGAGAAAGCCGGTGCTCCTAACGTCGGCGGCGGTTCGGAGCCAGGTCTACGAGATCGCCTCCAGGATCGTGCCTGAGATCGCCGTGGTCGCTTACGAGGAGCTGGACGATAGGGCCAACGTCGAGGCGGTAAAGGTGATCAGAATTGACTAAGAGTGACGCGAGCCAGAAAAGGGATCATTACCGGACCGGAGTCACCTATCCCATCTGGTACCGGGACTTTCGAGATATCCCTGAGGCGGAAGACTGGATCCGCTCGGTGAGCCGGGACCTTTCGGGTGGCGGCGCTTCTTTTGAAATGCCGGATTTCCTGCTTCGTCCGCGGAAGCCGGGAGACCTCCTGGAGTTGCAGGTCGTCGTGCCTCCGACGCCCGTGTTCGCCATAGCCGAAGTTGTGCGGGTTTTTGAAGAGCCGGAGGACTCTTGGTGCGCAGGCGTCAAGTTCCTGTCCATCGAGGTATCCGACAGGGATAGGATCGTCCGCACTGTCCTTAGCGAAGGAGTGAAGGGCCGGTGAGTTCACTGCCTGAGACTGACGTGAGAGACACCCACGAACTGTGGCGCGAGTACAAGATACGCGGCGACAGAGGTGCCCGTGACGCCCTTATCACGCGGTACGCGCCGCTGGTCAAGTACGTATCGGGTAGGGTGGCCGTGAACCTGCCCAAGAGCGTTGACGAAGGAGACCTCATTGGGTACGGGACCTTGGGCCTTATAGACGCGATAGAGCGGTTCGACCCGGGGCGAGGAGTGAAATTCGAAACATATGCCATCGCCCGCATCCGGGGCTCCATGATTGACGGCCTCCGCGCCATGGACTGGGTGCCTGTGTCGGTGAGGCACAGAAACCGGCAGATGGAACAGGCCATAAAGGATCTGGAAAACCGCCTCGGGCGTTCAGCCACTGACCAAGAGGTAGCGGACGAGCTCGGAATCACCGCCGAGGAGTACAACCAACGAATTCAGGACATGGCCGGCTCCGCGATCCTCTCTCTTGAGGATGTGTGGGGCAACCCCGAAGAGGGCGAGGCGCCCACGCGGATGTCGGAAGTGAGGGACGAGCGGGCGTTGGACCCCTTGGAGGAGGCCGAATGGTCCTCCAGGAGGGACGCCCTGGCCCAGTGCATTACCAGGCTCCCCGACCGGGAGCGACTCGTCATCACCCTGTACTATTTCGAAGGTCTCACGGTCAAGGAGATCGCCTATATTCTGAAGGTTTCTCCTTCCCGTGTGTCCCAGCTCCACACCAAAGCGGTGCTCCGGATGAGAGGGTCTCTAGCGAGGTGAAACGAAAGATTTGCCACCAGTCAAGGTCGTCATAAGCAACGATAAGATGGGGGCATTCATTCTCCTTCAACCCGGGTGCGACATAACTCCCAATGACGTGAGAGTCGCGCTGCGCAGAGAGGGCGTCATCGAGGGGATCTCGCCCAAGGCGCTTCAGGATGCCATCTCGGGAGAACGGGGGATCATCTATCAGGTCGCCTGGGGGGTACCGCCGTCCCAGTCCATCCTCGACTCTTTTGCCAAGCCGAGCATAATCTTCAATTACCCTGAGTCCAGGGGCAAGCCGCCTGAGACCCTGGTAGTAGGGCCGGATTTCGCGGCCGATTGGCGACGCCTTTTGAACCGGGGAGTGGTGAACGCCGGGTCCAACCTAGGGTTTTTGAGGTCACGCCAAGGGCTCCCTAAAGCCCGCGCCGTCACGGGCGAAGAGGTGCCGTTCGTAAACCTATCTTACGATATCAAACTGGGTCCGAATACCAGATTGTCTCCCGACGGCGTGAAGATCCTGGCGGAGCGGCCCGGGATTCCGTATGAGGACGAGACCGGTATCGGAGTGCTCGACCATATCACCATAGAGGGCGACATCGGCCCCAAGACGGGGAGCATTTCCTTCCCGGGCGATATCTCGGTGAGAGGGAACATCGCTTCGGGCGTCAGCGTGTCAACATCATCCAACCTCATGGTAAGCGGAAACCTATGGGGTTCGGCGACCGCCAGAGGAAAGATCGTGGTCTCCGGGGGAATCACGGCGCCGGGAGAGGTCGTTGAGTCGGGGGGCGGGATCTCGGCCAAATTCTGCGAAAACTCGGTCCTCAGGTCCTCGGGCCCCATCGTCATCGGGGATGCCCTCATCCACAGCGTTGTGGAAACCGACGATGAGGTGGAACTGACCGGACAAGCGGGCAGGATCGTCGGCGGCCTGGTGCGGGCCGAGAAGGGCTTGCGATCTCCCGTAGTAGGATCGCCGATGGGAGTCCCAACGGTGATTGAACTCGGGATCAGCCCGAAGCTACGAAGGGAAGTCTCCAGGATGGAGCGGGAACTGGCCGGAATCGTGGCCGACCTCGCTCAAATGGCCAGGTCGGGTAGAGACCGGCTGTTCCTGCTGAAGAAGAGTTTCGAACGTATGCCGAAAGGTTTCTTTCAAGCCGGCGAGGTCCTTCCGGGAACACGCCTGGTTAGGGGCACGGACGTTCACGAGTTCACGTCTCCCATCGATATGATCACCATGGGGGCGAGAAGAAAATGAAACCAATGGATGCTTTGACTGCGCTTCCACGGTCGCCCGATGTGGCAAGGTACGCGTCTACACTGGTCCGGCAGGGCGAGGCCCAAGCGCTCAGCCAGATGACCGGTTTCGCCAGGGAGCTCTCCCAAAAGAGTGAGACCGTGAGCGAGACAACAAAAACCTGGACAGACAACAAAACAGATACGGACAGCCCGGGAGGCGGTGGAGCGTTCTACGAAGCCAACTCCGATCGCAAGGGCGGCAACAACGATAAGGAAGACCAGTCCACGCTGCACCCCTCTAAGGGGAAGGTCTTGGACATAAAAGGAGCCTAGAAAACACTCTTCCCGCGCCTATGTGAGCCAACACCCGCCTTTTGTGATATACTACGTCCGGTTTCAACATCACACACGCTGCCGGAGGCTCTGTGCGGTGCTCGGATGGAAGCCGAGTCCCTGAGCCGTCGAAGGAGCGGCGGAAAAACCGTGGAGGTGTTACTTTGTCCGTAGTATCAATGAAGCAGCTCCTGGAAGCGGGAGTCCACTTCGGCCACCAGACCCGCAGGTGGAACCCAAAGATGAAGCCCTACATTTTCATCGAACGCAACGGTATCTACATCATCGATCTCCAGAAGACAGTCCGCATGCTGGAAGAGGCCTACGACTTCATGCGCTCTACGGCTCAAGCAGGCGGTCGCGTCCTGTTCGTGGGCACGAAGAAGCAGGCCCAAGAGGCGGTTGAGAACGAAGCCAAAAGGTGCGGCGAGTTCTACGTGAACCAAAGGTGGCTCGGCGGCACCCTGACCAACTTCTCGACCATCAGAAAGCGCATCCAGCGCCTCATGGAGCTGGAAGAGTGGGAGACCACCGGCTACCTGGAGAGACTGCCTAAGAAGGAAGCCGCCCTGCTCATGAAGGACAAGGCGAAACTGGAGAAGTACTTCCTGGGGATCAAGGGGATGCAGGACCTTCCCGACGTCATGTTCGTGGTTGACCCGCGCAAAGAACACATCGCGGTCTTGGAAGCGCGTCGTCTCGGCATTCCGGTAGTCGCCATAGTGGATACCAACTGCGACCCCGATGAGGTCGACTACATTATCCCAGGCAACGACGATGCCATACGGTCGGTGAAACTAATATCGTCCAAGATGGCCGACTCGGTCCTCGAGGGCAAGCAGGGAACCCAAGTTCAGGAGGAGTAGAGGATGCCCGAAATCACTGTCGACATGATTAAGGAGCTCCGGGAGAGAACCGGAGCCGGGATGATGGACTGCAAGAGAGCCCTCCAGGAAACTGGCGACATGGAAAAGGCCATTGACCTTCTTCGGAAGAAGGGCTTGGCACAGGCCGCCAAGAAGGCGGGACGGGCGGCGGAGGAAGGTATCGTCGCGTCCTACATCCACCACAACCACAAAGTTGGCGTGCTACTTGAGCTTAAGTGTGAGTCCGATTTCGTCGCCCGCACCGACCAGTTTCAGAAGCTGGCTTCAGAGATCGCCATGCACATCGCCTGGGCCAATCCCTCCTACGTCTCCAAGGAAGATGTCCCGGAGGCCGAACTGAACCGCGAGATTGAAGTGGAGAAGGAGCGGGCCAGACAGGAAGGCAAGCCTGAAGCGGTCCTCCAGAAGATCGTAGAGGGTCGCCTGGGCAAGTTCTACGAGAGGGTGTGCCTCTTGGAGCAGCCTTTCATAAGGGACGACTCCAAGAAGGTCAAGGACATCATCGCAAGTACGGTTGCCGTCCTGGGCGAGAACATCGTGGTCGGCAAGTTCGCCAGACTGGCAATAGGAGAGTAGGCGCCGAGCGGGACAGAGACAGACGAATCGGAGGGATTGTCGTGGGTGAGAAGACCCCGAAGTATCGCCGTGTGATACTGAAACTCTCAGGAGAAGCCATGGCGGGTCCGTCCGGATTCGGTCTCGACCTCAACGTCATCGGCCGTGTGGCCGAACAGGTCGTGAACGTCCACAACATGGGCGTTGAGATAGCCGTGGTGGTCGGAGGGGGCAACTTCTGGCGGGGCGTCAAAGGCGAATCCCAAGGCCTCGACAGGGCCACCTCCGACTACATGGGCATGTTGGCGACAGTCATGAACGGCATGGCCCTTCAAGTGGCGCTGGAGAAACTGGGAGTCGAGACCAGGCTCATGACCGCCATCGACATGAGAGAAGTGGCAGAGCCGTACATACGGCGGAAAGCCATCCATCACTTGAGGAACAAAAGGATCGTCATCTTCGGAGCCGGCTCAGGTAACCCCTACTTCACCACAGACACTACCGCTGCGCTCCGGGCAACCGAGATAGGAGCCGAAGCCATCCTCATGGCAAAGCGGGGCACGGACGGGGTTTATGACTCGGACCCCAACAAGAACCCCAACGCCGTCCGGTTTGACCGCCTGGACTACATGGAGCTCTTGAGCAGGCGTCTCAAAGTCATGGACGCGACCGCGACCACCCTCTGTATGGACAACCGTATACCCCTCATCGTATTTGACCTGGATGTTTATGGTAACATAGAAAAGGCAGTATGCGGAGACAAGGTCGGAACCTTTGTGGGGAGGGAATGAGATGGACGAGAAGACAATCCTTCAGGAAGCCGAAGACAAGATGAAGAAGATCATCGAAGCCTTCAAGAAGGCATTGGCCGCGACAAGGGCGGGCAGGGCCAGTCCGGCTCTGCTTGAAAAAGTCATGGTGGACTACTACGGTGTGCCCACCCCGGTAAACCAAGTGGCCACGATCGGTGTCACGCCCCCCCGGACCCTGGTAGTGCAGGCATGGGACAAGAAGATCCTTGGGGCCATCGAAAAGGCCATTCAGAAGGCCGACCTGGGCGTCATGCCCGTGAACGACGGCAACGTCATTAGGGTGAACATTCCCGCGCTCTCGGGGGAGCGACGGCAAGAGATCGTGAAGGGGATCCGCAAGCAAGCCGAGGCCGAGAAGGTGAGCGTGCGAAACGTCCGGCGCGACGTCATCGAGGCCATCAAGAAGGCCGAAAAGGATAAGCAGTTCTCCGAGGACCAATCCCGGAAGATCCAGGACAAAGTCCAGAAGCTGACCGACAAGTACATAAAGGCGGTGGATGAGGTAGTCACCGCAAAGGAAAAGGAAGTAATGGAAGTTTGAGTGCCGGAGAGGCGCCGGAAGACTTGACTTGGGAAGACGGGGATGCCCTGCCGGAAGACCTCCTCTTGAGGAGAGCTCTTGCAGGTAGCATCCCCGCTCATATTGGCATCGTCATGGACGGGAACGGCAGGTGGGCCGTTTCCAGAGGCATGAAGCGCACGGAGGGCCATAGGGCGGGAGTAGAGAGCATCAAGCGGTGTCTTCCCGCCCTTATCCGACTAGGTGTCAAGTTCTGCACTTTCTACGTGTTCTCCACCGAGAACTGGAAGAGACCGAAGGAAGAGATCCAGTTCCTCATGAACCTCGTTGTGGAATACGCTAAGGAGGACCGGAAGGACTTCGTAAAGCAGGGGATCCGTGTGGTGCCTATCGGACGGTGGAGAGAACTGCCCCGGCAGGTCGTACAAGCCCTAACGAGACTCGTGGCCGATACATCGCACGGGGAAACATTGACCGTGCTTCTGGCAGTGAATTACGGCGGGCGTCAGGAGATGATCGACGCAGCCAAAGGGCTGGCCTTATCGTATGTAGGTAGAGAGAAGGAACTTGAGGCCATCGGTGAAGAAGACTTCAGGCGGTTTTTGTACGAGCCTTCGGCTCCCGACCTGGATCTCATAATACGGACTTCAGGCGAAATGCGCCTCTCCAACTTTCTCTTGTGGGAGGGGGCATACGCGGAGTTCGTATTCACGGATGTCCTCTGGCCGGATTTCGGGCCCGCGGACCTCTACCGAGCGGTTATAGAGTATCAGACGAGGCATAGACGGTTCGGCGATGTCGGAAGGGAATGATAGGGGTGTTCAAGGAGAGGACGTTGTCATCCCTGGTCTTCGCTCCTCTCGTGTTCTCCATATTCTACTTCGGAGGATGGTACTTCCTGGGGTTCCTGGCTCTCGTGGCGTTTCTGGCGGGACTTGAGTACCAGAGACTCGTGAGAGCGGCGGGAGTAGCGATGGACCCCTTCTTCGCTCCTGTATGTGCCGCTGTCGTGTGCTCCAGTTTCCTGACCGGATCATTCAGCCTTGTGACCGCCCTGGCGGGCGGGGCGCTCATAGTGCTCTCCCTGTCTATTTGGCGGGGGAGTGTTCCTTCGGCGATGTTCGCGCTCTCAGGCATGATGTACATTGGCGGGCTCTTGGGCGCTTTGGCTCTTCTAAGGACGGGAGAGGACGGACGGGCTTGGGCGCTGATTGTGCTCGTAGCGACCTGGGCTACGGACGTGGGGGCCTACCTCGGCGGTATGGCTTTCGGGCGCCACAAGTTGGCGCCGTCAATTAGCCCGGGCAAGTCCTGGGAAGGCGCCGTATCGGGAGTGTGCTTGTCTGTCATCGTAGGCGCGATTGCGTCCAGGTATTTCGGCATACCGGTCTGGTTCGGGGTGGTCACCGGAGCAGGGGGTCTCATACTCAGGGTGTTGTATGGGATGATCACGGCTTCATAGGACTATAGTGAGCGTCATTCGGGAAGCGGGGGAGGCTCTCAGTTGACGACCAGGACAGTGGGGTATCTAGCGTTCCTATTCCTGACCATCTACCTCTTCTTGAGGTACCTGATGGGCTACGTCTTGCCGTTTGTCATTGGAGTGGCCCTGGCTTTTCTCTTGGAGCCGGTGGTAAGGTTCTTGACCAAAAGACTCCGGATCAGAAGGGCATCTGCGGCCGCTCTGGTCGTGGTAGGGCTCATAGCGGCCCTGGCGCTCCTCCTCTCTTGGGGAATAACCAGGGTGGCGACGGAGCTTACCGATCTCTACAAAGGACTGCCGGCTTACTACGTTGACTTCAACAGGGTTCTTTCGGAGGTGCTCAGGGTAGCGGGAGACATCTCCTCACAGTTGCCCGAACCACTGGCCAGGGTTGCCCAAGAGCAGTGGAACCGCATCTACAGCCTCTTGTCCGTGATAGTGACGGGGGCGGGAGGCGTGTTCTGGGGCGTGCCGGGATTCGCGGTAACCACTCTGTTCACCTTCCTATCCACCTATTTCGCCATGAGGGACCGGGTCGCCATCGGCGCCTTCATTCGATCCGTGGTGCCTTCCGGGGCTTTCCGCAGCTTCAAGAACATCGAGATGGACATCCTGGGCGGCATCGCAGGCTTCATTCGCGTGCAGGCGCTCTTGGTGACGCTCACTATGATAGCCAACGTCATAGGGCTTACTCTGCTTGGATCTCGCTACGCGGTGGCCCTGGGCCTCGTGTTGTCCCTCCTGGACGTGCTGCCCATTTTGGGGCCCGGCCTTTTTTACCTCCCGTGGATAATCTACCACTTTGCCTGGGGCGAACCGGGTTTCGCCGTGGGCCTCCTGGTGCTTTACGGGCTTGTCTCGGCCTTCAGGCAAGTGGCCCAGACACACTTGGTCGGGCGCGAACTGGGGCTCCACCCTCTGGTAACCCTGATATCGGTCTACGCCGGGTTCAGGCTGTTTGGCGCGCCCGGATTGATATACGGGCCTCTCACGGCCCTTCTGGTTAAGGGGATGTGGGCGTCAGGACTCATCCCCCATGAAGGTGGTGCTACCCGCTGATCGCTCTCACGGTCCTGGGCTCCACAGGCTCCATCGGACTCCAAACGCTGGACGTTGTCCGCAACAACCCGCGCCTCAGGGTAGTCGCCCTCGCGGCCGGCACTAGGTGGGAACAGCTTCTGATCCAGGCAAGGGAATTCGGTGCCTCCGTGGTCGCGCTGGAAGATCCGTCGGCCGCAAGAATGGCTGAACGCGAGAAGACTTCCTTCGGCCTCGACCGCTTGACGGTGCTCTCGGGACCGGAAGGCGTTGCGAAGTGCGCGGAACTGGATGAAGCCACGGCGGTTGTCCATGCCGTCCCGGGGTTTTCCGGGATAGCCCCGCTCCTTAGAGCCTTGGAGAGCGGAAAGCGGGTCGCGTTCGCGGGGAAAGAGGCGCTTGTCTCAGCCGGCGAGCTCGTCCTGCCGTATCTCAGGAAAGAGCCGGGGCGACTGGTCCCCGTGGATTCCGAACACTCTGCGGTGTTCCAGTGCCTCTTGGGGGAAGATCCCGAGTCGGTAGCGGAGATCGTGCTCACCGCGTCGGGCGGCGCACTTAGGGATTATGATGCGGAGCGGCTCCGGCAAGTGACGCCCGAGGAAGTCCTAGCCCACCCTACGTGGAAGATGGGTAAGAAGATCACCGTGGACTCGGCCACCCTTGTCAACAAGTCGCTGGAAGTCATGGAAGCCCACTATCTCTTCAGCGTGCCCTACGGGAAACTCAGAGTCGTCGTCCACCGTCAGAGTATCGTGCACTCCGTGGTGACTTTCGTGGACGGGTCGACCAAAGCGCAAGCCTCGGTACCCGACATGAGTCTGGCGATCAGTTATGGAATAACGTATCCTGAGAGACATCCGGGAGTCGTCGCATCTTTATCGCCCTATTATGGGACGCTTACCTTTGAGGAACCGGACACAGAAAGGTTCCCCGGCGTGACACTGGGCCACAGGGCAGGAGAGATGGGCGGGACGGCGCCGTGCGCGCTGTCATACGCCGACGAGTTCCTGGTCCGGGAGTTCTTGGCCGGGAGGATCGGGTTTACGGACATCTCACGAGTTCTCTGCCGGCTTCTGGAGGACTACAAACCGAGACCGGTTGACGGCCTTGAGGTCCTGCGCGAAGAAGCGCTCCGGGCGGAACGCAAGGCCAGAGAGCTCTTACAGTAAGGAGACGATAAGCGTGCCAGAGGTCATCCTCGCCGTAGTCCTCTTGGGAGTACTCGTGACTTTTCATGAACTCGGACACTTCCTGGCGGGCAGAAGAGCGCGGGTCTACGTGCACGAGTTCGCGATCGGCATGGGTCCCGTGCTTTTCTCCTGGCAGAAGGGCGAGACCAAGTACTCCCTCCGGCTCATCCCGCTGGGAGGCTACAACCGTTTCGCGGGAGAGGACGCGAGGGCGGCCGACGATGACGCAGGTCTGCCCG
>CAZYFG010000048.1:10447-11900 GCA_964646835.1 uncultured Eubacteriales bacterium
CGCCTCTAAAACGGGCCGGCATCATCTTCGCAGGTCCCCTGGCCAACCTTCTTAGCGCCAGCGTCGCGTTCTTCATCGTGTTCTCTCTGGTCGGAGTTCTCATGCCCACCACGACCCTGGCAGAGATCATGCCCGGCTACCCGGCCGATCTGGCAGGCGTGGAGGTGGGCGACAAGGTGATAGCCGTCGACGGGGTGCCCATCCAATCGTGGGAAGATCTGACCAAAGCGATTCAACCCAAAGCCGGCAAGGCCATGACCCTCACCTTGGAGAGAGATGGGGAGCAGATTCAGGTTCAAGTGGTCCCGATAGAGGTGGGAGGCACCGGCCTCATTGGCATCCGCCCGACATCCGAAGCCCGGCGCCTGAATCCCCTTGCCGGGCTCTACCAAGGGGTTAGGGAGACCGTAATGGTGAGCGTGCTCTGGGTCCAGGGGATCATCGGCATGATAGCAGGCAGGATCGCCCCGGAGGTAACCGGCCCCATCGGCATCACGCAGATACTCGGCGAAGCCGCCAGGACCGGGGCGGGTGAGCTTGTCTACTTGTTTGGAGCCCTGTCTGCGAATCTGGGACTCATAAACCTCTTGCCCATACCCGCGCTGGACGGAAGCAGGCTCATGTTCCTGGCGGTCGAGGGCTTGAGAGGAAAGCCGGTCGACCCGGAGAAAGAGAGCCTTGTTCACTTCGTAGGATTTTTCCTGCTAATGTCGTTGTTCGTGTTCATCAGCTATAAGGACATTCTGAGGTTGATGAGATAACCGGGGGAGAAGAGAAGATGCCTGACTTCGCTCGCTCTCGTGAAGCAGGCGGCCCTTCCGGCTGCCCTTTGGCGGAGCGCCTTTTCCGTAGACATAAGACCCATCCGGTCCGGTGCGGAGATGTCACCATCGGAGGCGATGGTCCCGTCTCGGTCCAGACCATGACCAAGACCGACACGAGAGACGCGGCGACTACCCTCGCTCAGGTGAACGAGTGCGCTCGCGCGGGTGCCGATATCGTCCGGGTGGCGGTCCCGGACGCTGAAGCTGCCGAGGCTCTCGCCAAGATCAAGAAGGGGGCACTGTGCCCTATCGTCGCCGATATCCACTTTGACCACAACCTTGCCATCGCGGCCATCGAAGCAGGCGCCGACAAGATCAGGATAAACCCCGGCAACATCGGCGGGCCCCAGAAACTCCTCGCCGTCGCAGAGAGGGCAAAGGATCGGGGGACCGCCATCAGGATAGGGATAAACGGCGGTTCGGTAGAGCGGGACATCCTTGAAAAACACGGGGGCCCGGTTCCGGAGGCCCTTGTGGAGAGCGCCGAACGCGCCCTGCATCTCCTCGAAGACCACGGTTACGGAAATCTCGTCATATCTCTCAAGTCGTCCGGCGTCAGGGCGACGGTGAAGGCTTACGTCCTCATGGCCGAGAAAACCCGCTGGCCGTTCCACATCGGCATAACTGAG
>CAZYFG010000049.1:0-2919 GCA_964646835.1 uncultured Eubacteriales bacterium
CTGTACCACCCCGAGGTGTCGATCCCGCGCGCAGTCGCGAGGCGACGGGCAAGAGTCGGTGTGTCCCATGGCAGAACTAGAACAATAGCTTGATCTCCGGCTTCCGGCGGGAGTATAATCCTCAAAACCTAAACTTCGGGCTGTGAAGAGGAACGTACTGCGGGCCCGCCGACAAGAGAGGGTAGGTCGAAGGCTGAAAGCCTCCCCGGCGAACGCGGGAAACACCACCTCGGAGCCCCCGGAGGATTCCGGTGCCTGATGCTGCGAGTGAGCAGGGTCACACGGATAACTCCGGCGAGAACCAAGGCGCGATAGAGCCTGGAGAGAGCCGCAGGCCCCAGGGAAGTCTTCACTACCTGGGCTACGCTAGTCCGATAGGATATCCGATTAGGGCATCCGACAGGACGTAAGTAGGCGGCTGAACAAGGGTGGAACCGCGGAACCCCGCCCCTTCATGGGACGGGGTTTTTCAATTGGTCGCTGTTCACGGGTCATGTTCACCGGTCATTGGTCGTGGGTCGCGTTTCGCGGGTCGTTGTTCGTGGGTCGTTTTCAGGGGTGGTTTTGCACCTGAGTCATTGGTGACTCCAAACAGAGGAGGAGATAGTGATGGCGGAAAAAGGGTACGAGGTTCTGTGGGAAGGCAAATCCTGCGCCTTGGAGAGCGGCAGCACCTTCCTGGACGTCAAGAAGGCCTTTGGGTGGAAGAACGACGTCCTCATGGTCCGCGAGGGTGACGAGGCCAGGGAACTCCGGGCCAAAGTGACCGGAAGCTGCAATGTTGTGCCGCTCACGTTCGACGACGAGCGGGCAAGATGGGCGCTCCGCCACACTGCGGCGCACATACTCGCTCAGGCCGTGAAGCGCCTCCGTCCGGACGCGAAACTGGCTATCGGACCTGCCATCGAAGACGGGTTCTACTACGATTTTGACGTCAAGGCCCCGTTCACTCCCGAGGATCTTGAGAAGATCGAGGCCGAGATGAAGAAGATCGTGGCCGAGAACCTGCCCGTCTTGAGAGAGGAAGTCGACAGGGAGACGGCCAGGAAGCTCTTCCGGGACCAGGAGGAACCCTACAAAGAGGAGCTCCTGGAGGAACTGCCTGAAGGCGAGCCCATCTCTCTCTACCGGCAGGGCGAGTTCGTGGACCTCTGCGCCGGACCTCACGTGGCATCCACCGGGATGGTGAAGGCCTTACAACTCCTGAGCGTGGCCGGCGCATACTGGCACGGGGACGAGAAACTGCCCATGCTGCAGAGGATCTACGGAACGGCCTTCATGAAGCAAGAAGACCTTCAGGCCCACCTGGACCGGCTTGAGGAGATCAAGAAGCGCGACCACAGAAGGCTCGCCAAGGAACTGGATCTCTTCAGCATCCAGGAGGAGGGCGGTCCCGGTCTTGTGTACTGGCATCCCAAAGGGGCGCTCATCCGCGAGATCATTGAGGACTTCTGGAGGGAAGAGCACAGGAGAAGAGGATACGACATCGTCTACTCGCCGCACATCGCCAAGCTCGAACTCTGGAAGACATCGGGACACTGGAACTGGTACAAGGACAGCATGTACTCGCCCATGGCTATTGAAGAAGTGGAGTACCTGCTGAAGCCCATGAACTGTCCGTTCCACATCCTCATGTTCAAGAACGCGACAAGGAGCTACCGCGACCTCCCCATGAGGATGGGCGAGCTCGGGACGGTCTACAGGTTCGAGCGGTCGGGAGTGCTGCACGGAGCTCTTCGCGTCCGCGGGTTCACGCAGGACGACGCCCACCTGTTCTGCACGCCGGAGCAGTTGGAGGACGAGATCGTGGGCGTGCTCGACCTCACCCAGTACATGCTCGGAGTCTTCGGATATAGCGAGTACTACTGCATGCTCTCGGTCCGCGATCCTGATGATAAGTCCACGTATGCCGGGGACGACGCTATCTGGGAGATCGCAGAGGCGGCCCTGGCCGCTGCGCTCAAGCGCAAGAATTTGGAGTACAAGATCGACCCGGGCGAGGCGAAGTTCTACGGGCCCGCGATCGACATCAAGATCAAGGATGCCCTGGGGAGGCTCTGGCAGGGACCGACGATCCAGGCGGACTTCAACCTTCCCGAGCGGTTTGACATAAGTTACATCGGCGAGGACGGGGCGAAGCACAGACCGGTCATGATCCACAGGACCGTATTGGGCAGCATGGAGAGGTTCGTTGCAGGCTTGGTCGAGCACTATGCCGGAGCGTTTCCGCTCTGGCTGTCGCCGACGCAAGTTTCGGTGATCCCGGTTTCCGAGAAGCAGGCGGAATACGCCGTGAAAGTCACGGAAGCACTCAAGGAACGGGAATTCCGGGTGGATTGCGACCTGGGCGCCGAGAAGATGGGGTACAAGATCAGGCAGGCACAACTCCAGAAGGTGCCCTACATGCTGGTGGTCGGCGCGAGAGAAGCCGAGAACGGCACGGTTTCGGTACGCCACCGCGCTTTGGGAGACTTGGGATCTTCCGCGCTCGCTGAGTTCATGGAGAAGGCGGGCGAGGAGGTACGTACTAGGGCATTGGAGCCGCTTATGGAGCGATCCGGACAGAAGTGAGTGGCTTAGTCAGTTGTCTGCCTCGCCATAGCCGCACGGTGCCGGCGGGGATAGGAGACGGTCGGCCCGTTCTTACGGTTTGACTTTGACATTAGTGCCCAAAGAGTATACTATCTGTGAGTGCGCAACCAAGTTGCGCCGACAATGAAGCAGAAGCCATCCGCTTCTCACCTTGCGGCTCGCCGGGCCGCCAAGGTTCACAGATAGAGGTTGATCGCCTTCTTGGCGAAAGGCGACTTCTGTGGGCGGGTGGTTCACCCGCCCATCCTAATTACTAAGGGCAGAGGGGAGGCTGACAGGTATCAGTCAGGACCAAAGGGTCAACGAACAGATCCGGGTGAGAGAGGT
>CAZYFG010000049.1:2929-7469 GCA_964646835.1 uncultured Eubacteriales bacterium
TCTCAGGACGGGGAGCAGCTGGGCATAGTCCCCACTCACGAAGCCCTGAGGATCGCTCGCGACAAGGGACTCGACCTAGTCGAGGTTGCCGCGCAGGCCAGACCGCCGGTGTGCCGCATTATGGACTACTCCAGGTGGAAGTACGAACAGGCCAAGCGAGCCAAAGAAGCCAGACGGAAGCAGAAGACGCAGGACGTGAAGGAAGTAAAGATGAGGCCGACCATTGACCAGCACGATTTTGACGTGCGGGCGCGGGCGGCCGAGCGGTTTCTTCGCGAAGGCGACAAGGTAAAGGCGACCATCATGTTCCGAGGACGGGAAATGGCTCACCTCGAGAACGGACAAAGGGTTCTCGAAAGGCTTCTGGAGCGGGTAAAGGACGTCTGCATCGTGGAGAGAGCGCCCAAGATCGAGGGCAGAAACATGACCATGGTGCTTTCGCCCAGGCCCCAGTCGGCAACGCAGGCTCCAAAACCGGCCGGCCAGACTCCGGAACAAGCATGAGGCGCTAGAGGGAGATGTTCCATCGTGGCTAAGAACAAGATGAAGACACACAGCGGGGCTAAGAAGCGCTTTTTCGTGACCGGTACCGGTAAGGTACGGCACTACCATTCAGGCCACAGCCACAGGCTTCAAGGCAAGGATGCTGCAAGGAAGCGCCGCCTGAAGAAGGATTCGGGGATTACTGAGGTTCATGAGAAGAGAATCCGGACCCTCATTCCTTACAAGTAGGGCCGAAGAACTCAAAAAGCGCTCGAGAAAGAGGGTAACGTAGATGCCTCGCGTCAAGACAGGCACAATCAGCAAGCAAAGACACAAGAAAATCCTGAAGCTCGCCAAGGGCTACTGGGGTAAGCGCTCAAAGTCGTTCCGCATGGCCAACGAGACGGTCATGAAGGCACTTCACCATGCCCGGAGGCACAGGCGAGAGAAGAAGAGAGAGTTCAGGAGCCTCTGGATCGCCCGCATCAACGCCGCGGCCAGATTGAGCGGCATGAACTACAGCACGCTGGTGAACGGGCTCAAGAACGCGGGAGTGCAGATCAACAGGCAGATGTTGGCCGACTTGGCCGTTAGGGACGAGAAGGCTTTCCGGGATCTGGTGGAAGTGGCCAAAGCCAAGGCTGCCAAATAGGTTTTCGACTTTATGTCGCGGGAAGTACCGTGGAGGTTCATAAAGGGCCTCTCGAGCAAGAAGGAGCGAGAGAAGACCGGCATGACAGTGGCCGAAGGGCCGCCTTCGGTCAGTATGGCATTGGAGTCCGGTGTGTCCGTCGAATACCTGGTCATGTCGCGTTCCTTTTCCGTTTCTCCTCCCGGGGAGGATGTGGCCCGGCTCATTGAAAAGGGCCCGGCGCCCCGGGAAGTGCTGACGGTGCCCGATGAGCTGTTTGAGCGGATGTCCGAGACCAAGACTCCTCAGGGAGTCTTGTGCGTCCTGCGGGTTCCCTTTCGGTTCCCAAAAGGCACGCCCCGGAGCCCGTGGAAGGCGCCCCTGGAAGTCGTGGGCATAGACATCCAAGACCCGGGGAACGTGGGCACGCTTGTGCGGGCCGCCTCCGCGGTGGGGGCTTCCTCAGTGGTTTTCCTCAGTACCAGCGCAGACCCGTTTTCGCCCAAGTGCATCAGGGCTTCGGCAGGGACGGTTTTCCGTGTGGCAGTCCGGGCCTTGGGAAGCGAGGTCGCGCCTGCAGGTTACTTGGCCGAACTGGCCGCCGGAGGGACCGCGGTGTTCAAGACCGTTCCCCGAGGAGGCATCCTGCCCTGGGAAGCGGATTTCACGCGTCCCTCGGCCATAGTGCTGGGCAATGAGGCCAGGGGGCTCTCCGATGACGTGCTCTCCGCTCCGGGCCGAGGGATCTCGGTTCCCATGCCGGGAGGGACCGAGTCATTGAACGTGGCAGTCGCTTCAGGGATGGTTCTCTATGAAGCCCTCCGGCAGAGAATGGGACATTCCTAGATTTTGTCGCCTGGAAAGCCCGTGGTATAATACCCGAAAGGAAACCGGAAGCGGGGATAGCCATGCGACTTTCACAAGCGTTCTGGTCCTTCTTTGAGAGAACCGGTTCAGTGGTTGCGTACCTGCTTTACTGCCATTATCTCAGGCTCGAGGAGACGAGACAGGACCGAGAGGTCCAGTACCAGTAAGTATCCGACGGACAAACTCACGGTTTCATACAGGGCTTCATACAGTAGTACATGCAAGAGTCCGTGCAACGGTTCACACAGGGGTTCATGTCAAGAGTCCATACAAGGCAATGAAGGAGAACGTGGGCGGAAGGTCGCGTTCAGAGAGGGGAACGGGTGCTGAGAGTTCCTCCGTGAAACCGCCGGAATTCGCTCCGGAGCCTCCGGACTGATCTCGTGGTAGGTCCGGCGTGACTCCCGCGATAAGGGAGCTCAGAGGGGGCCGGGAGAACCGGCCAAGCCTGGTGGTACCGCGGGAGCGAGAGCTTTCGTCCATTGGACGGAGGCTTTTTTGTTTGACCAGAAGCGCCATTTGAAAGGGGGAAGAAGGGGAGGGGCCGCCATCCGCCATCCCCAAGAGACCAATGAGCAATCAAGTGGACGACGTAAAGCAGCGCGCCGCACGAGCGATAGAGGAGGCCAAAACCCTCGCCGAACTGGAGGAAGTACGCGTCAAGTACTTGGGCAAGCGGGGGGAGCTGACGGGCCTCCTGAAGACCGTGGGCTCTCTTCCGAAAGAGGAGAGACCCGGCTTTGGGGCCAAGGTGAACACGCTCCGCGTTTTCATTGAGACCAATCTCAAAGAAAAGAGCGACTACCTGGAGAGAAAGGCGCTGGATGAGAAGGTCAAAGCGGAAGTCGTAGACGTCACGCTTCCCGGCCACCTCACAGAACTCGGCAGCCTGCACCCTTTGACCAAGGCTCTCAGGGAGATAGTCCAGGTCTTCTACGGCATGGGCTTCACGGTGTACGAGAGCCGGGAAGCCGAAACCGACGAGATGAACTTCGTGAAGCTGAACCTGGCGCCGGGACACCCGGCCAGGGACGCCCAGGACACCCTCTACCTCACGGACACGACGCTCTTAAGGACTCACACGTCTCCGGGGCAATTGAGGGGGATGCTTGAGATGGAGGGGAGGCTGCCCGTGAGGTTCATCGTGCCGGGCAGGGTTTACCGCCGCGACGCTCTCGACGCGTCTCACAGTCCAGTGTTCCACCAGGTCGAAGGGCTCGTGATCGATCGCCATATCACCTTCGAGGACATGCAAGGGTGCTTTCTCGAGTTCGGACCCGACACGGAGATAAGGCTCAGGCCCAGTTACTTCCCCTTCACCGAGCCCTCGGCCGAGATAGACGTATCGTGCACTATCTGCAGGGGGAAGGGCTGTCAGGTCTGCGGGCGTACCGGGTGGCTGGAGCTCTCGGGCGCCGGAATGGTGCATCCTCGCGTGATACGGAACGGAGGATACGACCCCGAGGAAGTGACCGGCTTTGCCTTCGGTTTCGGGCTGGACAGAGCCGCCATGCTGAAGTGGGGCATAGATGACATGCGTGTCTTGTTTGAGAACGACCTCAGGTTCCTGACCCAGTTCGAGGGTCTCTAGAAGGTCTCTAGGGGAGGCGTAAGCGATGAAAGTGCCGTGGAAGTGGCTTAACGAATACGTGGAGTTGGAGTGGACTCCTGAGGAGACCTGCGAGAGGTTCACGCTTGCCGGGGTCAAGGTCGAAGACCTGGTATATGAGAAGGTTGACCTGTCCGGCGTTGTCACAGCGCTGGTTGAGGACGTTTCGCGTCACCCGGCCAGGCCTAACCTAAAAGTCGGGACCCTGAACACCGGCGCCGGCCGCTATACCGTGGTTAGCGGCGCCCCCGGCCTCGAGAAGGGCAACATCGTCCTCTTGGCGGCGCCCGGTTCGCACCTGCCCGGAGGCGTTGCCATCGAGGCAAGGAGATTCGCCGGGGTCGAGTCTCAAGGCATGGTCGTGTGCTCCAACGAGATACTGTCCGGGGCCGAACACAGGCCCGGCGAGGACATCATCATCCTGCCGGAAGGTACGCCGCTCGGCCTTTCCGCTCAGGAGGTCCTCGACCTGGATGACTGGGTTATGGACCTGGAACTCACGGTCAACTATTCTCACTGTCTCTCGATGTTGGGAGTGGCCGTCGAGGCCTCTGCCTTGTCGGGAAAGCCCCTCAAGTTGCCCGCTCTCCTTGAGAAGTGGGACTGGGCCGGTCCCTTAGGAAGTCGCCCGCCCCAAGGGGATGCGGAGGCCACGGGCGAGTGGAGAGTCGAACTGCCCGACCCCGACCTGGGCCCGCGATACATTGGCAAAGTGGTGAGGGGCGTTCGTCTGGCGTACTCCCCGCCACAGATCGAGCGGCGGCTCATTCTTGCCGGCATGCGCCCGAAGAGCGCAATCGTCGACGCCACCAACTACGTGATGCTTGAGACAGGGCAGCCCCTCCATGCCTTTGACGCCGACAAGCTGGAAGGGAAGGTCATCTGGGCCAGACGGGCCAAGAGGGGAGAGACCATCCTGACCCTTGACGGAGAGGAGAGGCAGTTGGAAG
>CAZYFG010000049.1:7479-8143 GCA_964646835.1 uncultured Eubacteriales bacterium
ATGCTCGTGATAGCCGATGCCCACGGGCCCGTCGCGATCGCGGGTGTCATGGGAGGCGCGCGCACCGAGGTGTCGGACGAGACCAGGAACATCCTCCTGGAATCCGCCTTCTTCGCGCCCATCCCCACGCGGCTCACGTCAAGGAAGATCCGGTTGCGCACAGAGGCAGCCATAAGGTTCGAGAAAACGCTGGACCCCACTGCCCAGCCTGTGGCCATTGAACGGGCGGCCGAGCTCATCTCTCAATATGCGGGAGGGGTCCCCGAGCCCGGCAGGAGCGAAGCCAACGTCATGGAGCCGCGGAGGAAATCCATCTCCTTCTCAACGAGAGTCATAAGCAGAACCTTGGGCGCTTCCATTCCGGCCGACAAGTGCAGGGCGATATTCGAGAGCCTCCGTTTCGCGCCCGGCCAAGTGAGAAAAGAAGGCGATTGGGAGACCATGGAGGTTACCGTCCCGCCCAGGAGGGTTGATATTGAAGAGGAGATAGACCTGTGCGAGGAGGTTGCCCGCCACTACGGGTACCATAACTTCCGGCCCAGACCGCTAACCCCCGCCATACCTGGCGGGCCGCCCAACAAGCAGTACGTCTGGTTTGACAAGATGAAGGACTTCCTGGTGTCCATGGGCGGTCGCGAGGTAGTGACCACGTCGCTCCTTTCGC
>CAZYFG010000049.1:8153-10106 GCA_964646835.1 uncultured Eubacteriales bacterium
TCGGCAATGGGTTGGGATGAAGGCGATGCACGGATCTCGCCGGTACCTCTTCAAGACCCTTTGTCGTCGAGCGAATCCGTGCTCCGGACCAGTCTCCTGCCCGGGCTCCTCAAGGTCGTCCAGAGAAACCAGAGCGTGAGGATGCCGGGCGGCTTCTTCTGGGAGACCGGGCGTGTGTTCTTCCCATCCGCCGAGGAACTGCCTCTCGAGGCGCTGCAACTGGGTCTCGCCATGTACGGTACCTTGACGGAAGCCACTTGGGCTCACGGAGCGTCCGACGCCGGCTTCTTCAGGCTTAAGGGAATTGTAGAGACGCTCCTCCGGCTTATGGGGCTCGAGGACGCCGTATTCCTGCCGGGCGCGTCCATGCCTTTCCACCCCGGCATATCGGCGCGAATAGTCTCGGGCCATTCGACCATCGGAGAGATAGGCGAGGTCCACCCGGCGGTCGCGAGAAGGCTGGGCCTTACGGAAAAGTGCGCCATGGCGTGGGCTTCTGTTGAGACCGTCTTGGCAATGACCAAGGAGAAGCGGTTCAGCCCCGTCTCCAAGTTCATGCCGGTTGAGCGCGACATAGCAGTCCTCGTGGATGCAAGTGTTCCCGCCGGAGACGTCATCAAAGTGGTGAAGGAGACCGCGAGGGATCTTGCCTCGGTGAGGTTGTTTGACGTCTACGACAAGCCGCCTGTCCCCGAGGGAAAGAAGAGCCTTGCCCTCCGGCTCTCGTACCGGCCTTCAGACCGGACGCTTACGGAGGAAGACCTGTCGGCCGACCGCGAACGCATAGTGAAAGCCCTGAGGGAGTGTGTCGGCGGAGAGATCCGCCTCTAGGACATGAACAAGCGGGAAGTCGCGCACGTTCTCAGGATGATGGGACGCCTCCTCGCCTTAAAGGGCGAGGAGGCCTTCAAAGTGCGCTCCTACGAACGGGCGGCAGACAGCATCATCCAGGGAGACTACGACCTGCGCTCCATGGCGGAGGAGGGCAGGCTCCTTGAGATCCCGGGCATCGGCAAGAACCTTGAGCCCAAGGTGCGGGAGATGGTGTTGACCGGGCGCTCGTCGTACCTGGAGAGACTCGCCGGGGAGGTCCCGCCCGGTCTTTTGGACCTCATGAACGTGCCGGGGATTGGGCCGAAAACTGCGCGACTCCTGCATGACACCTTGGGGATAGAGGACCTGCAGGGCCTCAAGGAGGCTCTTGCGCTCCACAGATTACAGTCTATACCTGGCCTGGGGAGGAAGCGGGAAGAGCTCATCGCGAGGGGGCTCTCGGAGACCGAAAGGTATGCCGGTAGGGTCACTCTGGACGTCGCGCTGCCCCTCCTGGACGCGGTTGTCTCGGCGTTGGCCGAGAGAGGGCTCTGGGCTGAAGCCTCGGGCGAGGCTGTGCGCTATGAGGAAACAGTAGGCGGCCTGGACGTGGTTCTGGCGAATGAGGGGCCTTCGGGACCCGTCGAGCTATTGCGGCGCTCGGGTCTCCTGGATCCCCGTTCCGCAGGGGAGCTGGAGGAGGCCTGGGACGCGGACCTTCAGGCGTTCACTTTTGGCACGTCCTTTGGGATACCCTTAAGGATTCACGTTGCCGCCCCGGAGGAGTTCCGCGCCCGCTGGACCTACGTGACCGGGCCCGTTGATTACATCCGCTTCCTCGAGGCCCGGGCCGAGCTTCTGGGGCTGAAGCTTACGAGACAAGGTCTCCGCAAAGGAGACAGAGGAGACAAGCGGTTGGAGTTCCGACATGACGCGGAGTTTCACGAGGCTCTGGACATGGACCCGGTCCCGCCGGAAGTCCGCCACAGGGGAGAGATGGCCCGGTTGGCGGCAGAGCGCTCCTTGCCGCGTCTCGTGGAACCGGCCGATGTAAAGGGCGACCTGCACGTCCATACGTCCTGGTCCGACGGGACGGCAAGCGTGGAAGAGATGGTGAGAAAGGCCCTGAGCCTGGGATAT
>CAZYFG010000049.1:10253-11867 GCA_964646835.1 uncultured Eubacteriales bacterium
GATCTTGTCCGGCGTCGAGGTCGACATCCTGAGGGATGGACGGCTCTACCTTCCCGATGAAGTCCTGCGCGAACTCGACGTAGTCGTGGCTTCGGTCCATGAGGACATCGGCGACTCCCGCGGGGACCTCCTCCGTAGGCTTTGCGAAGCGGCCAAGAATCCCAATGTGGACATCATCGGGCACCCCACAGGGCGCCTCATTGGGAGACGGGCGGGAGTCCAGTCGGGCCTGGAAGGGCTCTTTGAAGTGGCCTCGAAATCATCCACCGCCTTGGAGATAAGCGCTTCTCCTGAGCGACTGGACCTGGGAGAACACCTGGTCGAAAAGGCCTATGCGGCCGGATGCCGCCTTGCGGTCTCAAGCGACGCCCACAGTCCCGAGGGAATGGAATCTCTCTTCCTGGGAGTGCGCGCGTCGGCCAGGCGGGCGGTGTTGCCTCCTTCTGCCCTCGTCAACACTTCCCGTGACCCTCTCTCGTGCCTCAAGAGATCATAATCCGGTTACGCATCACATATCTTTCCAGAGAGATTGAGCTCTAGAAGGGGATGGCGGGTGCGAGTCCGGAAGCGCTCTGCAAGCGTGGCAGCCCTCTTGGCCGTCATAGTGATTTCGCTCATCGGAAGAGCAGCCGCGGCTCCGGAGAACCCTGCTTTCGTGCGAAATGACGAGCCTTCAGAGCCCCTTATCCCCTCCAGCATCCCGATAAGGAGAAACGACGTCTACGACCTAAAGGTCCGCCTCACCGAACTGGGCTTCTACAAGGGGCCGGTCGACGACGTCTATGATGAGGCCGCAGTCAACGCGGTGAAGGCCTTTCAGAAGAGCTACTGGCTGACTCCGGATGGCGTGGTCGAGAAGACCACTTGGCGGGCTTTGGGCCACGGAGTCCCTCGTCCCTTAACGGCGGAACTGGGAGAGCCGCCGGAAGGCGTCAAGGAGATCGTCGTCGACACCTCGACCCTCACCTTGACAGTGCTTGTTGACGGACAGCCCTGGCGGACATATCCGATCGCCGGCGGGAAGTGGACCGACCTCACTCCGGTCGGCGAGTGGAAGATCGTTGACAAAGGCTACAAGGTCGGAGGCCCGTTTGGATCGCGCTGGATGGCCCTCAATGTGCCGTGGGGCAACTACGGCATCCACGGTACCGACAGGCCATGGTCCATCGGTTCCTACGCCAGCGCGGGATGCATCCGCATGTTCAACGAGGACATCGAAGAGCTGTATGACCTGGTGGATATCGGCACAAGGGTCAAAGTGAAAGGGTACTTACCCCGGCTCAACTGGAATCGCCCCTTTGTCTACGGGACAGTGGGTCCTGAGGTCGTGCTCATCCAGGAAGGGCTCAGGCAGTTCGGTTTCGACGCGGGGGCGTGTGACGGCATTCTCGGCGAGCGGACGGCGGCCATGCTTGATGAGATGGCGGTCGTGTTCGGTTTCGGTACTGGGACGACCGCCGTGCGCGACCTCATTACGGTGATGGGGATAAGGGGAAGATGACATGGCAAAGCGGCTTTTTTGTGGGGCGCTATCCGGATGGGGAGGGGCGTCAGGACCTTCCTGCAACGGGAAGCCTCCCTTCCTCAGAGTCGTTGCTGCCGTTTGCTGCGTAG
>CAZYFG010000050.1:0-11808 GCA_964646835.1 uncultured Eubacteriales bacterium
GACTGCCTGGGGTCGCGTCCGGGGGACTGCCTGGGAACTTGTCCGGATGGCTGCCTCGGTGCTTGCCCTGCTACCTGCCCAGACGCCGGCCTGGGCGGTTGGTCAGATACCTGCCTCGGCACTTGCCCTGGCGCTTGCCCTCCGGGTATCTGACGCGGCGCTTGTTCGTGTGCTTGGCTCGGTGCCTGTCCCTTCCGGGGAGCTTGGCCTTGACCTGCGGTACGGTCCTCTGCAGGGGCAGCCTGCACCTCTTTGCCCTTCGTTTGAGAAGGGCTCGTTGTCGTCTTCGGAGTGCGCGCCGGAGCCGCTTTAGTGGTCAATTTCTTCTTGACCGCCTCTGCCGCCTCGTCCGTGAGGGCGGCCATGTGGTTCTTGACGGGTACGCCGATCTGAGAAAGAGCGGCTATCACATCTTTTGAGTCTACACCAAGGTCTTTGGCTATTTCATACACGCGGATGCGGTTTGCCATCCGGCGATCACCTCCGGTTGTCGCTAGTCGTCAGGATCCGCTCCCGCAGCTCCTCAAATAGAGAAGGAGGCGGAGGGACTTCCAGAGCTTTCTCCAAACGTTTTCCCTTCCTCAGAAGCTCAAGGCATTCCAAGTCGGGACACACGTAGGCACCTCTGCCGGACTTCTTGCCTGTCTCATCCACGATAAGGCCACCATCGGGTGTGCGAACAATCCTTATCATTTCCCTCTTGGGTTTCACTGTCTGACAGCCCAGGCAAGTCCTCTGCGGCAGTCTTCTGGGCATTCCCCCCACCTCCTCTGAAGTTCACATGCTTACGTGTAACCTCCTCATGGTTACGCTGGTTACCTTCATCTCGGCCTGGTCACCGGTTACTCTCAACTCAGCCCGATCACTGGTTATCTTGAGCCCGGTGAACGGGCGTCTCGATCCGACTTTATGTCAACCTTCAGCCCGGTCAGTTTCGCGGCAAGACGAGCATTCTGGCCGTCACGACCGATGGCCAGCGAGAGCTGGTGGTCGGCAACCGTCACCCGGGCGATCCGTTCGTCGGGGCTCACTTCGACGCCGAGGACCTTCGCAGGGTTCAGAGCGTTGGCCACGAACGTCCGGGGATCATCGCTCCACTCGATGACGTCGATCCTCTCTCCCTTGAGTTCCTGACTGATGGCCTGGACGCGGGCGCCCCTCGGCCCGACGCAGGCTCCCAGCGGGTCCACTTCCGGAAGCACGGCCCGTACGGCCACTTTGGAACGCATCCCTGCTTCGCGGGCGATTCCCCTTATCTCAACGACTCCGTCGCGTATCTCAGGCACCTCAAGCTCAAAAAGCCTCTTCAGAAGGCCAGGATGGGTCCTGGAGAGAAGGATTTGAGGCCCCTTCGGAGTCTTTCTCACCTCGAGAACGTATGCCTTCAGCCGGTCTCTCTCGTTGTACTTCTCGCCGCGGACCTGCTCCTGCGGCAGGATGAAGCCCTCGACCCTGCCTAGGTCCACTATCACAACGCCCCGCTCCACGCGGACTACTTGCCCTGTGACAACGTCTCCTTCCCTCTCCGCAAACTCCTCATAGATCATCCCTCGCTCCTTCTCCCGGAGCTTCTGCATGACAACTTGTTTGGCAGTCTGCGCCGCAATTCGGCCAAAACCCTTGGCGGCCAGCTCTTCTTCAATGAAATCTCCAATCTTGTACCCGGGGTTCTTTTCCAGGGCCTCAGCCAGGGAAATCTGGGTTTTTGGATCGCTCACCGTCTCAACGATCTCCCGCCGGGAGAGCACTCTGATGGCGCCGCTTTGGCGATCAAACTGCACGCGGACATTGTCGGCCGCTCCGGCATGCTTCCGGTAAGCCGACAACAGGGCCACTTCCAAAGCCTCTACCAGGGCGTCAACTGAGATGCCCCTCTCCCGCTCCAATTGGCTCAGAGCAATAAGGATCTCTCCGTCCACGGCTCTCGCCTCCCCCTTAGTTCCGCCCCTTCTTACGGTCTTCGTCTTTGTATAAAAGCCTCACTTTGCTCACGTTCTTCCGGTCGAACGAGACCAACTTCGGACCTCCGATCTGGTCTCCCTCGACGGGTTCGGTCCCTGCGGACTCGCCTGCGGGCTTCCCTCTGGATTTCCCGCTTACGGCTCTCTCGCTTCCGGACTTCCCGTCAGTGGACTTCCCACCTGCGGACTTCCTGCCTGCAGACTTCCCAGGGCGACCCGCCCGGTCATCTACCTCAATGACTACCCTCTCGCTGCCGTCCGGCTCAATTGCCAGTTCCACCAGTCTGCCCTCGAAAACCCTCTTTCCGTCCTGGGGAGAGAACAGGTTCACCTGGCATGGCTCACCTTTGTAGATGACGAACTCCTTAGGCCTTCTCAGTACCCTCTCAAGGCCGGGCGAGGACACTTCCAGAGAGTAGCTGCCCTGAATCGGGTCGATCTCGTCCAGCCTGTCGCTAAGAATGTGTTGCGTTCTGGCGCAGTCGTCGAGAGTGATGCCTTCCGGCCGGTAAATGGTTGCCCGAAGCACCGTCATCTTGTTCTCCGACAGCAACTCAACGTCCAGCAGCTCCACTCCGACGCTCCTCACCAGGGGCTCGAAGTCGGCAAACAGACTCTCTTCAATCTCGCGTCTACCCAAGGAGATCACCCCGATAACATGAAAAAGTGGGTTTCGGCTTCGAACCCACTCCCGAACATCGCCCCGCGTTGTCGACTACCGACTTGCCTGCATCCGCAGCCAGTATAGCATAGAAGGAAGTGCGCCGCAAAGAATGAGTTGGAGCGAAGTGCCAGACCCGCTCCGCACCGGATTGGTCAAGCACGCGGTTGACACACTTGATCCCTGAGTGTAGATTGATATGGGTATATATTCGCAACACAGACGCCACTGGCACCAGACTAGGCGGACACTCTGATTGCCATGCGTCCTGGATTGGAGGGTGACAATGCCCAGACCCGTTAAGCCCCGTTGGGTAGAATTCAGCCCGGGTGTGGCCTACTTCAAGCCGGCCGGGATCCGCATGCGCGATCTGGAGGAAGTCATACTGGGCCTCGACGAGGTTGAGGCTCTTCGGCTTAAGGACCTGGTCGGCCTCGAGCAGGAGCAATGTGCCGAGCGAATGGGTGTTGCACAGAGCACCTTCCAGAGAATCCTGACCACTGCGAGAAACAAGGTCGCGTCAGCTCTCATTGAGGGAAAGGCTCTCCGGGTCGAAGGTGGGAACTACCTCATCTCGCCTTTAATCTTAACCTGCAAGAAGTGCGGTTCCGAATGGAAGAACGAAGACCGGAACCTCAGTGAGCCCGCATGCCCGGAATGCGGGAGCAAGGACATCCTGAGTGCCCGAGGCCAACCGGACCAACCCATGGAAGTCGGTCCCGGCAGCGGCCCCGGCCGGCGTAATGGACACGGGTATGGACACGGTCCCGGCAGGGGCCCTGGCCCTGGATTCAGACGAAGACGTGGATCTTGACGCGCTAGTTACAGAACAACATAGGAGTGACCCTCACATGCCTGAAGCAGGAACGACCGGTTCCCAACGACAGACAACCGGAATCGAGAAACTCCCCCAGCCACCCAACAGCAGCATTAGAAGCGTAGTCGCCGTTATGAGCGGCAAGGGCGGCGTCGGGAAATCGTCAGTAGCATCCCTAATAGCGACTGAGATTGCCCGGCGCGGTCTTTCGGTAGCGCTCCTCGACGCCGACATCACAGGCCCGTCCATCCCCAAGATGCTGGGGGTGACTGGGACTCCAGCCACGGTCGAGAAGCAGGTCATCCCCGAAAAAAGCCGGTCGGGCATACGCGTCATGTCCCTGAACCTCCTTGTTGAGAAAGAAGATGAGCCTGTCATATGGCGCGGGCCGCTAATCGCGGGCGCGGTGAAGCAGTTCTGGTCAGATGTTCTTTGGGGCGAAGTAGACTACATGATAGTCGACCTGCCTCCGGGCACGGGCGACGTCCCTCTGACCGTCCTTCAGTCCCTGCCGGTGGACTCGGTCGTGATCGTCTCCACCCCTCAAGACCTATCGGCCATGGTGGTCAAGAAGGCAGTGAACATGGTCAAGATGATGGGCGTTCCGATTGCCGGACTCGTGGAAAACATGGGATGGCTGATCTGCCCGAATTGCGGGGAGGAACTTGAGCCTTTCGGACCCGGAAAGGCGGAGAAGATGGCTACCGAAATGGGAATCGACTACCTTGGATCTCTCCCCCTGGATCCTTCGGTCTCGGAACTCGGAGATCGAGGACGTATCGAGGAGTACAAGCCTGAGACGCTCACAACCATCGTCAACTTGTTGTTGGGGAAAGTCAGACTGAACTAGGGATTCCGGATGTTGCCCAGATAGCGCGCTCCTTTGGGTTCAAAGGGCCTGAGAATAACTCGAGCATCAGAGAGGGGGAGGCAGAAGTGAGAATCGCGGTTGCATGTGATAACGGGAAGGTTTCGGCCCACTTTGGCCATTGCCCCGAATACAGGTTATATGATGTTCTTGACGGGAATGTTGGCGCTTCATCGTCGCTGAGAAATCCCGGGCACCAGCCGGGTTTCCTCCCGGGCTATCTTGCGTCCCACTGCGAACACGATTGAACTCGCCTCAGCAGTCCCTCGCTAGGTGAGCGGACTCGTGGCTTTGACTTACGCTGCCCGTGACAGGGACGCGCCCGCTTCCGAGCGGGCGCTCTCTTCTTGTTGAGAGGTTTGGCGGTATTGCCGGCGCTCCTCAGGGTCTCCCATTGCTGATAGGCGGTCTTGAGCGACCCATCCCCAAAATCCACATGTTTTCTTTCAATGTTATTGACATATATTCATAACTAGATACAATGGTTTTGGGTACTTACCCATTACGAGTCGAACTAAACCAAGTGTGAGGTGTCTTCCATGAAGGTCGCAGTCTGTTCCCAGGGGGATTCGCTGGAATCGAAAGTTGATCCAAGGTTCGGGCGCTGCAGTCACCTGATTGTGTTCGACACTGAGACGGGCGATGCTCAGGCTTTCCCCAATCCTTCCACTTCCACAGCACATGGGGCTGCTATCTCCACCGTGCAGTTCCTCATGTCCCACGGCGTGGAGGCAGTGCTGGCCCGCAACATCGGTCCAAACGCCCACTCGGGTCTCTCCGCTTCCGGCATATTCGTGTACTCACCCGAAGGGAACACGGTCAAGGAAGCACTGGAGGCGTACAAACAGGGACAAGCCAGCGAGCATTCGAGCGCAACGGTCGGCTCTCACTACGGGCTGTCAAGGAAGTAGAGGGCAAGTGTCCAGGCAGCAGGCTAAACAAGGAGGTGAATGTGTTGCCGCGATTCGACGGTACGGGATCTCAAGGTTTTGGCCCGGGAACAGGTAGAAGGATGGGCGTCTGCCCTGCAGGTTTCTGGGGGCGGAATGGAGGTCTATGGTACTTCATCGGAGCCTCGGCCAGCGGCATCGCTCGCCGCTTTTTCGGTGGCCGCGCGGGCTCGGGGTACGGTGCAAGAAGCGGTCGGCGAAACAGGTACGTGCAGTCCCGTCAAGGGGACAGCAAGTATGGCAGATGGTTCTAAAGACAGTGATACAAAAGCCAATATCCCCAATGAGGAGGTATTTGGAATGCCAAGAGGAGACAGAACCGGGCCTTGGGGCCAGGGACCTATGACGGGTAGAGGTATGGGGTACTGCGCAGGCTATGCAGTCCCCGGATATGCCAATCCAGGCTTTGGAAGAGGCATGGGTTACGGACGAGGTTTCGGGTACGGAATGGGTGCCGGCAGGCGCATGGGATACGGAAGAGGAATGGGCTTTGGAAGGGCGTTCGGCTGGAGAGGCTGGGGGCGCGGAATGGGATTCGGCTGGGGTTACGGCTATCGCAACGCAATGGTTCCCCCTCCCTATGCCTACGGGGCAATGCCGTGGGGTTATGAACCGCCTGCGGAGTCTCTCGATGACGAGGAGCAATTCCTGAAGGACGAGCTGGAATCCATAAAAGAACGACTTCAGGAGATCGAGGACGCCCGGAAGCGAAACAAGAACGGTGACGGAAAAGACAAGGAAGAGTCCTGAGCCTTGTCGTCACTCTCGGACTACCTGTAAAGCGAAAACCGAGGGCCGGGCGACGTGTGATGACGCGCGTCGCTCGGCCGCGTCAGTCGCCGCATCCGTCGGGTGCGGTCGCATCCCTCGGCAATCGCCGATCCACCAGGCATGAGAGATTAGAGGCCATTGGCACCACCAAAACGGAGAGCCTTGAACGGAGGTATGCAGGTGCAGATATCCATAGCAAGCGGGAAAGGCGGCACGGGCAAGACTACAGTGGCTGTCAATCTGGCCGCGGTTGCGGCTCGACGTTCCGGCAGCCCTTCCGGCCCAACGAAAATCCAAGTCCTCGATTGTGACGTCGAGGAGCCCAATTGCCACATCTACCTCCGTCCCGAACTGACTCAATGTGTAGACGTGGAGATACCGGTCCCCCAGGTAGACGAATCTCGCTGCACAAGATGCGGGCTATGCGGTCAATCTTGCGCGTTCCACGCGATTCTGCCCGGAAAGAAAGTGCTCACGTTTCCGGAGCTTTGCCACGGGTGTGGGGCCTGTGCATACCTGTGCCCCGAAAAGTGCATTACAGAAATCCCGAGGAAAATCGGGGAAATGCAGTCCGGTCCTGCTCGGTTGGCCAGTTCGTCCCGGAATGTTGATTTCGTCCATGGGGTTTTGAACCCCGGGGAGGCACTGGCAGCCCCTCTAGCGAAACGCGTCCGCAAAGAGACCGATGGAACCGGGCTGGTGATAATAGACTCACCACCCGGTACCTCCTGTACAATGATGGCGTCTGTGAAGGGCAGCGACCTGTGCCTCTTGGTAACCGAACCTACGCCCTTCGGACTCCATGACCTCGAATTGGCATACGAAGCCGTGAACAGACTGGAGATACCTTCTGCCGTGATAGTGAATCGCGCAGGGATCGGCGACGACCGCGTCAAGCGGTTCTGCGAATCGAAAGAAATTCCACTCCTCGCCGAAATCCCCCTGGACAGGGAGATGGCTCGGGTCTCGGCAGCCGGTCATATTGCTGCGGAAGTGCTTCCGGATTACGAATCCCTGTTCTCAAGCGTTCTCGATAGAGCCATCCGGATGGTCGCAATGGTCTCAGAGGAAAGGGAAACGCAGGCTCGGCGGAAGGAGGTCGCGAAGCGATGACGGAACCTATTGAGATAGTGGTATTGAGCGGCAAAGGAGGAACCGGCAAGACCTCGGTAACAGCCGGTTTCGCCGACCTTTCGGCGAATGCGGTCTTTTGTGACGCCGATGTCGACGCGGCCAATCTGGGCCTGGTTCTCAATCCGAAGGAGTTGGAGAGGCACTCGTTTACCGCCTCTTCGCAGGCCTTTGCTGACCCATCCAAGTGTACCGAGTGCGGGCTCTGCCAAGAACTGTGCCGCTTTGACGCCGCCCGCCCTGGAAGGATCGATGAGCTTTCCTGCGAAGGTTGCGGCCTCTGTGCCAGGGTGTGTCCGTCAGGCGCCATAGAGATGAGACCAGTTGTCTCGGGCGAATGGTTCATTTCCTCAACAGAGAAAGGCCCACTCGTTCACGCCCGGCTGGGACCGGGAGAAGAGAACTCGGGAAGGCTCGTGGCCCTCGTCAGGCAAAGGGCCAGGGAACTGGCAAAAAACAAGTCTCACCGCCTTATCATAACTGACGGCCCTCCCGGCATCGGGTGCCCTGTGATCGCATCTCTCTCAAGCGCCAGGGCTGCGATACTTGTCACCGAACCGTCCCTCACTGCCATTCACGACCTCAAGCGGGCATTGGCCGTATGTGAGCAATTCGGCGTGCCTGCATACTGCGTTATAAACAAGCACGACATCCATGAAGACAACTCGAAGCGCATTGAAGACATGGCCGGTCCGCGACTACGAATCATCGGACGCGTGCCCTTTGATGAAGAAGTCCCGAAGTCCATGGCTCGTGGACTCCCCGTCACCAGAACAGGTGGCCGTGCAGCCGAAAGCATCAAGGCTATCTGGGATGAGGTGTTGACACTCCTTGGCTTGAGTGACCTAGCCTGAGAAACACTAAGCCAAACAGAGTGTTGGAGGGGTGCCACGATGACGAAGACCAAGTGCAATGACATGTTTGACCTCTCGGGGCGCGTCGCGCTGGTCACGGGCGGGTCCAGAGGGATCGGCAAGGCCGCATGCCTCGCCCTTGCCCAGTATGGAGCGGATGTGGTTGTCACCGGGATTAGCTCGGCAAACCAAGCGACAGTCGACGAGATCACCAAGATGGGAAGAAGGTCCATCTATGTGAAGTGTGATGTCTCCAACCCGGAAGACTCGAAGAACGCCGTGGCTACGGCCGTCAGGGAGCTCGGAAGGCTGGACATCCTCGTGAACAATGCGGGTACAGGAACCGTCGTGCCTGCCGAGGATACACCGGTTGAGGAGTACGACCGCGTCATGGCGATCAACCTGAGAGGCCTGTTCTTCATGAGCCAAGCTGCAGGCAAGGCGATGATCGAAGCCGGACGTGGCGGGCGGATCATCAATATCGGCAGTATATTCGGAAGGGTCGGAAGCGAGATAGGTGCCAGCGTCTACCATGCCTCCAAAGGAGGCATCGTGGTGCTGACCAGGGCTCTGGCTTGCGAGTGGGCGAAGTACGGCATTCTGGTAAACGCCATCGGTCCCGGGTTCATCAAGACCGAGATGACGAAGCCCATTGAAGAAGCCCCTGAGCTCTATAGGTTGCTTCGAGATCGCCACGCCCTCAAGAGGTTCGGCACTCCCGACGAAGTCGCGGGCGCTGTGGTCTACTTCGCCAGCGACGCGTCCAAGTTCGTCACCGGCCAGAACCTGTATGTAGACGGCGGATTCACGGCCTGGTAACAAGGGCCTACGTCAGCCACGGCTTTCTCACGGGCTTTCCGGCTGAAGCGATAGCCACCCCTCCGGAGGAATATGGCTCCCCCACAGAGAACCTTCGCATGCCGAAATGAGTCGGGATCGGAGCCCACAAATACCGGAGGGGAGGTTCGGTTATTGGTGACCGGTAAGGCAAAGTGCATCGTTCCGGAGGAAGTGTTGAAAAAGGTGCTGAGGACGGCCATGCTGTCCGGGGCCGACTTCGCAGAGGTGTTCGTCGAGGATACCTCCACCGAGACACTTTCGATGGAAGACGGGAAGATCGAAAACGTCAACTCGGGCCGGGACAGGGGAGCAGGTGTAAGAGTCGTCAAGGGCGAGACGTCATCTTACTGCTACACAGACAGCCTTGAGGAAAACGCCCTGCTCGAAGCCGCCCGGACCGCGGCAGGGGCCGTGTCGGGCGCGCGCGGGGCATACACCATCGACCTAACGCGGCGCGAAGTCCCGGTGATTAGCCCCATAGTCAAGTACCCGTGGGAAACGACAAAAGCCGTGAAGGCTGACCTTCTGCTCAGGGCAGACAAGGTCGCGAGAGCCTACGACCCATTGATCCGCCAGGTGACGGGTGCTCTTCTCGAAATCGTGAGGAACACGACCATCGCCAACTCCGAAGGCGTCTTGGCTGCCGATTCGGTGATTCGCTCGCGGTTTACGGTAAGCGCCCTGGCCGCAAAGAACGGCGTTATGCAGACCGGGTCGGCCACCATAGGAAAGACCCGCGGCTTGGAGATTTTGGACATCAAGACTCCCGAAGACCTAGGAAAAGACGCCGCCAGGCAAGCTATTGTGAACGTACACGCATCACCCGCACCCTCGGGCCCGATGACGGTCGTAATGACCAACGGCTGGGGAGGCGTCCTTTTCCATGAAGCGTGCGGTCACAGTCTTGAGGCGGACGGGATCCTCAGAGGCTCGTCGGTCTTCGCGGGCAAGATCGGTCAGAAAGTGGCCAACGAGTGCGTAACGGCAGTGGACGACGCGACCATCCCCAACGAGTGGGGCAGCTTTGGGGTGGACGACGAGGGGAATCCGGGTAAGAAGACCGTCCTCATCGAGAACGGAATCCTGACGAGCTACATGTACGACCGGAAGAGCGCGGTCAAAGGAAAGCATGAGTTCACAGGAAACGGCAGGAGGCAGTCGTACCGCTACATAGCCATCCCCAGGATGACCAACACGTTCATCGCTCCTCACAACAGTAAGGCGGAAGACATCCTTGCCGACACCCCCGATGGGCTATATGCCAAGGGACTCAGGGGAGGCCAGGTCAACCCAGCGACAGGGGACTTTGTCTTCAACGTGTCGGAAGCGTATCTCATCAAGAATGGTAAGCTGGGCGACGCGGTGAGAGGCGCGACCCTCGTCGGGAACGGCCTCACCACTCTCGGAGAGATCGACGCCGTGGCGAATGACCTGGACTTCGGCCCGGGCAACTGCGGCAAGGGCGGTCAGAGTGTGCCCGCGGCCTGCGGCCAACCGGCCCTCCGGATACGCCGCATCACTGTTGGCGGCACCCAAAGACGTTCCGCGGAAAGGAGGGGCTAGACGTGGCTGATCTCAAGTCTTTGCTCACCTACGCTTCATCTCTCGGGGCCCAGGCGACCGAACTCTACCTAGAAGAAACCGATAGCTGGAACTGCCGGGTATACCAAGGGGAAGTCGAAAACCTTCAGGCGTCTCAAGGAAGGGGTCTGGGCGTGAGGGTCATCGTCGACAAAGCCCTTGGCATCGCATACACCAGCGATATCTCAGAAGAAAGCGCTCGCGAAGCCATTAGCAGGGCGGTCGAAAACGCGAGGATCTCGGTCCCCGACGAACTGAGATCCTTTTACGCCCCCGAAGGTGAATATCCCACGCTTGACGCCTGGAGTCAGGATATCGTGGATGCGCCGGCCGAGACCAAGATCCGCATTGCCCTGGACATGGAGGCCATGGCCAAGCAAAAGGATTCCCGGATCCGAAAGGTTCTCGGGACAACTGTGTCGACCAACTCCCGCTCGGTCACGGTTGTGAACTCCAAGGGAGTCAACGTCTCATTCAAGGCCAATGGCGCGTCCATCTCATGCCAAGTCCTGGCCTCGGATAACGAAGTAATGCAGCCGGGCAGCGGCTTCCAGTTCTCCCGCTCCTTCTCTTCCCTCAATCCGGAGAAAGTGGTCGATGAAGCCGTCCAGAAAGCCTTGAGCCTCTTGGGCGGCAAACCGGTTGAGTCGCAAGACGCATCCGTCATCTTCTGCCCGGAGATATCCGCGGTCATCTGGCAGATTCTTGCCGGCACTCTAACCGGTGAGGCCGTCCAGAAGAAGCGGTCGATGTTCGCGGGGAAGCTCGGCCAGAGAGTTGCTTCGGAACTCGTGTCCTTGATCGACGATCCCTTCGATGTGCAAGGCCACGGGGCGTCTCCGTTCGACGCCGAAGGGGTACCCAGAAAGAAGATGGCCCTCATTGAGGACGGAGTGCTGAAGGCGTTCATGTATGACTGTTACTCGGCAGCCAAGGACGGAGTGAAATCTACCGGCCACGCGTCCAGAAGAGTCCAGACGGCGGTCCAGGCCGCACCCTGCAACCTATACTTGAAGCCGGGGACGCTCTCTCTGGAGGAAGTGGTGGCTTCGACAAAGAATGGACTGCTGGTTATGGACGTGTCCGGCATCACCGTCGGAGGTTTGAACCCGGTTTCGGGGGACCTCTCGGTGGGCGCAGCCGGAAGGTGGATCACTGACGGGCGGTTCGTCGGTCCTGTCCGGGAAGTCACCATAGCCGGCAACCTAAAGGACATCCTACTGGGGATCGACGCTGTGGCCTCGGATCTCAAGTGGACGAACATGGGAACGCCGTCCTTTAGGACCGCCAAGATGGCGATAAGCGGCAAGTAACACGCGGAGCGCGCTTGGTGTGGCCCCGGCGACACCCGGCACGGCACCAATCGGCCGGCAC
>CAZYFG010000051.1:0-355 GCA_964646835.1 uncultured Eubacteriales bacterium
TGGCGGCGTGCCTCGCCGCGAGGAACATCCGATCGACGCTGGAGAAGGGCATTACCACCGTAAGGGACTTGGCCAGCGGCGTCGGGCTCAAGATGCGGAGGGCGGTCGAGCTCCGATACGTCCCCGGTTCGCGCATCTTCACCTCTGCCAAGGGCATCTGCATGACGGGCGGGCACGGGTCCGACGGGTACAAGTCGCGCCGCGAGGCCGATGGACCGGAGGAGGTCAGAAAGGCCGTCAGGGAGCAGATAAAGGCCGGAGCCGACCTCATCAAGATCCTGACGAGCCACAGGTCCGAGCATCCCGAGTACCGCCAGGAGGAGCTGGACGCGGGCGTCGATGAGGCCCACCGGAG
>CAZYFG010000051.1:373-9174 GCA_964646835.1 uncultured Eubacteriales bacterium
TCCTGCAAGATGGCCGTTCTAGCGGGAGTCGATACCATCGAGCACGGCACGCACCTCACCGACGAAGTTCGGGAGATGATGGCGGAGCGCGGGGTCTACCTTATCCCCACCATGATCGCCTATCACACCATGGCCCGTCTTGCCCGGAAGGCCAAGGAAGATCCCGAAGGGGCGGGGGACTTCAGGAGGGGATTCTTAGCTAGGTACGCGGACTGGTGGATCCGGACCGGCGAGATGCTGGAGAGCCAGTTCCGGAAGGCGGCGGCCGCGGGGATCAAGATGGCCGTCGGCACCGACCTAGTTGTCCCCGAAGTCGAGTTCTCACCCTATCACGACGAGATCGAGTTCTTCGTCCGGTACGGCTACGGAGAGATGAACACCATCTGCGCGGCGACCAGGGTTGCAGCCGAGGCATTGGGGAAGTCCGACGACCTGGGAACCCTTGAGAAGGGAAAACTAGCGGATTTCGTCGCCGTAGAGGGCGATCCTCTCAAGGACATCCGGGCGCTTCGCAACGTCAAGATGGTTGTCAAGGAAGGCATCGTCGAGGTGCCTGCCCCGCAGCCTTTCTATACCAGATGGGGGAGATGAAAGCCCCCGGCGTATGAGATTGGCGTGTGAGGTTAGCGCCAGATTAGCCTGTGAGACAAACCTGCCGGGCCCCATACAGAGGGGTCCGGCAGGTTCTGCTTACTTGGTTCTGCCTACTGCTTCTGCTTGCTTGTCGCATCGCACTTGCGTCGGCCGTCATTGACTCCACACAGCCGTGCCGCTGCCGTGGCGCCCCTGCTGCCCCTATCGAGCCCAGGTCTCCTTGAGCACGCGGATGGCGTTGGCGCCGATCACCTTCGTGATGTCCTCGCGGCTGTACCCGTGCTTCACCAGCCACCTTACGATATTGGGGAAGCACTCGCCCGGGTTCTCCAGCCCTTTCACGTAGTCGACCTCCTCATAGGTCTCGCCCGCGTGGCTTTCGCCGATGGACATGAGCGACCTGAGTTGCCGGTGGAGACCAACGTGGTCGCCGAAGTGGGTGTCCGGTCCGAAGGCTACATGGTCAATCCCAACCAGGTTGGCAATGTACTCGAAGTGCTCCATGAAAGAGTCGATGCTGTGCAGGGGGTGCTTATGGGTGAGAGTCGTGTGGGGGGCTGCTTCGATGCCGATTACGCCGCCCTTCTCCGCGCACGCCTTGAGCACATCGTCAGGCTTCAGCCTGCTCGTGTTCCACAGGGCCCTGGCGCCCACGTGGCTCAACAATATGGGTTTCTCGCTGTACTCGATGGTGTCCAGGGCAGTCCTGTCGCCCGAGTGGGAGACATCTATGGTCATCCCCAGTTTGTTCATGCGGCGCACGACCTTCTGCCCGAACTTGGTGAGGCCCCCGTCACGGGTCTCCTTCAGCCCGGAACCGAGCCCGTTGGATTCGGAATAGGTGATGCCCATCATCCTAACGCCGAGCCCGTAGAGGACGTCTACGCGGTCCACCTCGTTCTCGATGGGCGTGGCCGATTCGATGCAGGGGACCAGCGCGATCCTGCCCTCGCCCTTAGCCCTCCTTAGGTCCTCTATCGTCTCTGCCCCGTAGACCATGTCTTGGTGGGCGAAGTCGGAGAAACGGATGCCTAAGTCGTGAATGATGTCGGTCCACTTCCAGCCCGAATGGGACGTTATGACGGCCGACCCGTTCATGAAGTTGTCGATGACCACGTCCACTCCGGACACGCTCATGCCCTCGTAGCCGGTCCAGTTGCGGCCCATGTGGTTGTAATCCATTATCTCGGCAGGGTTCTCGGGCATGACTTTGATATGTTCGTGGACGGATACCACGACGTCGCTGTCCAGGATCTCCTGGACAATACGTTCCTGTTCAGGAGTAACGGGGACTACGTACGGCGGGACCCGGCCAATCTCTTTCGACAGCTTGAAGACCTTGTAATCGGTGCCCGGCTCCAGGTACTGAAAGGACTTGTATCCGTTGTAGCGTTTCTTGGACACTGTGGATTGCCTCCTTCTCTGCCTATGATTATCTCGCCCAGGTCTCCTTGAGCACGCGGAGGATGTTTCCCCCTAGGACCTTTGCGATGTCTTCCCGGCTGTAGCCGTGTTTCACCAGCCACCTGGTGATGTTGGGGAACGACTCGCCCGGGTTCTCCAGTCCCTTGACGTACTCAACCTCTTGGTAGGAAACGCCCCCATGGGCATCCTTTATGGACATGAGGCTCGCCAGGTAGTGGTGGAGACCAACGTGGTCTCCAACGTTGGTGTCAGGCCCAAAGGCCACATGGTCTATTCCGCAGAGGTTCGCCACGTATTCGAAATGCTCCATGAACGATTCGATGGAATGCAGGGGGTTCTTGTGCGTCAAGGTGGTGTGGGGAGCGGCTTCAATCCCAATGACGCCGCCTTTTTCGGCGCATGCCTTGAGGACTTCGTCGGGCTTCAGGCGGTTTGTGTTCCAGAGGGCCCTGGCACCGGCGTGGCTTATCAAAATGGGTTTTTCACTGCACTCGATGGTGTCCAGGCTGGTCCTGTCGCCGCAATGGGAGACGTCGATAGTCATCCCCAGGTCGTTCATGCGCTTCACGACCTTGCGGCCGAACTTGGTGAGGCCTCCGTCCCGCGCTTCCTTGAGCCCTGACCCCAGACTGTTCGACTCGGAGTACGTGATCCCCATCGACCTCACGCCAAATCCGTAAAGGACGTCTACACGGTCTACCTCGTTCTCGATCTGCGTGGCGGCCTCCAGTGTCGCCACCACGGCGATCTTCCCTTCCGGCTTGGCTCGAAGGAGGTCGTCGTAGACTTCAGCTTTGAAGAGCATTTCCTGATGGGCGAAGTCGGAGAACCGCATACCAAGGTCATGGATGATGTCGGTCCACTTCCATCCGGAGTGGGACGTGATGACCGTTGACCCGTCCATGAAGTTTTCAAAGACCACGTCGATCCCCGATTTGCTTAGGAGTTCGTACGGGGTCCAGTTCCGGCCCGAGTGTTTGTACTCGAATATCTGGGATATGTCGTCGGTGGTGATGTAGATGTGTTCGTGACCCGACACCACGATCTCGCTTTCCAGGATTTCCTGGACGAGCCGTTCTTGTTCGGGCGTTACCGGGACGGTGTAGGACTCCACCCGGCCTATCTCTTTGGCCAGTTTGAAGACCTTATAGTCCACACCCGGCTCAAGATACTGAAAGGACTTGTACCCGTCGTACTTCGTTTTCTGCTTCAACGCAAACCACCTTGCCCTTCTCAGTGCTCTCTGGGGCGGTCGGCGGCATCGCACAGCGCTCCGGTGACACCGCCTGGACACACCTATTGGGCGATCTTCGGCAAGAAGAGCCTCAAACCCTCTGGAAAAAGAGGCACATGAAGGATTGGCAGAGGCAAAGGAACGACGGGTACCTGTGTAGAAGCCAACGGGAAGGCTTCGTCGTCGGCGCGAAGGAAAAGGGAGGTTTTCGGGTGGCTTCCACCTGCAAGGTGACGCTCATAACCAACGAGACAATCACCCACAGGTTCTTCGTCGAGCAACTGAGGGGATACCTAGGGTCATTGGTCGAGATTGACGGTTACAGCCTTCAGGAAGGGCTTCCTGCCAGCATTGAAGCGACTATGGTCGTGGCCAGCACCGACGAGGTCCTAAGCAAGGCCCGGAGCGTCATTGCCCCGGGGACCCACGTGACAATCGCCAGGCGCGGTATTACCAGCACCAAGATTGAGGAAGTCCTCTACCTTCCCAAAGGCTCGCGGGTTCTTGTCGTTTCCCGCGAGTTGAGCGCCGCCGAGGAGACTGCCGGCATACTCAAGCTCCTCGGGATGGACCACGTGGAGTACCTGCCGTGGACCCCCGGGATGCCGGTACCTGTAGCCGGCGTCGCCGTCACTCCGGGAGCTACCCACCTTGTGCCGCCGGAGATCGGAAAGACCATCGACATCGGGCTCAGGCCCTTGGACCTTTCCACCCTCATGGAAATCGTGTTGACCTGCGGGATACCCAAGGACGTGCTGAACTCCATCTCCTTTGAGCACACAAGGGCAATGGTCCGGCTGAACCAGCGGCTCTCGGCCGCCCTTACCGATGTGAGCGAGAGCAGGGCAAGGCTTGAGGTGCTCATGGGATCTCTGGATGAAGGCGTGGCCTACGTGGACCGCTCCGGGACTGTCGTAGTCTGCAACAGGTCGGCCCAGGAACTACTGGGTCTCAGCGAAAAGACCTTGAAGGGAAAGGATCTGTCCGCGGTAATCGGGCGTGAGCCACTGCACGGGACTCTCACCTCGGGAATCGGCAATCACGGTGTCGCGGAGGTGGGCTCGCGAAAGCTTTCCATCAGCACCATACCGGTCAAGAAGCAGGACGAGGTATCAGGCGCCATCTGCGTCATAAGGGACATCTCAGCCGTCAACCAGTTGGAGCGCGAGATCGCTAAGAGTCTCCAGTCGGGCCATGTGGCGAGATACACGGCCGAGGATATCCTAGGCGACAGCGCCGCAGCCAAGAAACTGGTTGAACGGATACGCAAGATCGCCGAGACCGACCTCACTGTCCTGATCACGGGCGAAAGCGGCGTAGGCAAGGAAGTGGCCGCCCAGGCCATCCACAACCTCTCTTCGAGGCGGAACGGTCCCTTCGTGGCCGTGAACTTCGCGGCCCTCCCCGAAAGCCTGGCCGAGAGCGAGCTTTTCGGATATGAGGAAGGCGCGTTCACCGGCGCCAGGCGCGGGGGCCGACGGGGCTACTTCGAGGAAGCCCACAAGGGGACCATCTTCCTCGACGAGATAGGCGACTCGTCTCCCGCGGCCCAGGCGTCACTGCTTCGGGTACTCCAGGAGAAGCGCATCATGCGCGTGGGCGGGTCAAAGGTTATCCCCCTTGATTTCCGGGTGATAGCGGCCACAAACCGATCACTCGCCGAGATGGTGGCCCAGGGCAAGTTCAGACGTGACTTGTACTACCGGCTCAACGTGCTCAACCTGGCCATACCGCCCCTTAGGGAGAGAAGAGAGGATATCCCGCGTCTTTTGTATCACTTCTTGAGCAGGTGGGGGGTGCGACCCAACCTTGATCAGGAAGTCCTGCAGGTCCTGGTGAACCATCCATGGCCCGGAAATGTTCGAGAGCTCGAGAGCGTCGCGGCGAACTTGGCTCTGGTACTTCAAAGCGGCAGGCTGTCGGTGGAAGACCTTCCGGAGACGCTCCTTGAGGTATCGGGGGCGGCCGCTCTCCCCGCGGCGTCTACGGCATTCCACGTGCCTCCGGTCACGGGTACGGTGGGTCCCACTCCTGGCCCCACGGGTCCTACTGGCCCCGCCGGTCCTACCGGCCGCGATAGCGCCCAGAGCGGGCCTCCCGACCCGGGATTTCTGGCTTCGTGCGCGCGGGACCTGGAGGTCCACGGCGACCTTGGACTCTACGCGGAGATACTGGAATGCTTGGACCGGTACTCGGGGCCTACCGGCATCGGCCGCACTGCCATCTGCAAGAGGACCCCGTCACGCATGACTCCTCACGTGGTTAGGAGATACATCCGCTACCTGGCAGAGGTTGGTGCTTGCGTAAGCGGCACCACCCGCGAGGGCACCAGGATCACCCCCTTGGGCAAGGCGCTATTGGGCTACATTAGGGAGCGCCAGAGCTCCCCAATTTGACCTAATCCCACCCAAAACTGCATTCTTCCTGCAGCCTATCCTGTATTCTCACATGGGCACGAATCTTGCTTCATGATAGGGTGGATTAGTCGGATTCATCACAAACGCCGATGCGTAAGGAGGAATTGCGCTTTGAGCTTGGGGATTGGACCTCTAGAGTACAAGCGTCGCACGGACATCGTCCTGGCCAAGATGGCAGAAGAGGGACTCGACGCATTCGTGTTCTGGAACAACACGAGCGTCCTTTATCTGTCGGGCTTCTCCTTCATCCCCACGGAGCGGCCCATCTGCATGATTCTCGACAAGTCGGGCCAGAAGACCGTCTTTGTACCCCGTCTCGAGGTAGAGCACGCGCAAAAGTCGCGTGAAGTATCCGGCATCGAGAGCTATCCGGAATATCCGGGTATCGAGCACCCCCTCAAGATCCTTGGCAAGACCCTTGAGAAGATGGGACTCGGGAAGGCGACCATCGGTTGTGATGCAATCGGTTATGGCTCAACCAAGGGATATTCGGGACCGTCCCTTTCCGAAGTCCTGCCGGGAGCCAAATTCGTGGTCTTGAGGACTCTGGTCGAAGAGATCCGCGTCATCAAGTCCCCCCAGGAGCTCGCCCTCATCAGGGAGAGCGCAAGGTGGGGCAACCTGGGACACGCGCTCCTTCAGGAGTACTCACTGCCCGGACGGAACGAAAACGACGTCGCCATGCGGGCTTCTCTGGAAGCCACCAACATGATGATCAAGACCATGGGCGACTCTTATGACCCTCACGCCATGGGCGGGGCGCATGTGGCGGCGGGGTTCCGGGGCCAGATCGGGCCCAACTCGGCGCTTCCGCACGCCATCTCCGTCAACGCGGTAATGCGTGAAGGCGATGTGCTGGTGACCTATTCATGTCCCTGGGTAGGCGGGTATACGAGCGAACTGGAAAGGACCATGTTCGTGGGCCAACCTACTGCCGAGCAGCGTAAGTACTTCGACATCATGCTCGAGATCCAGGATACGGCTTTCGCGAACATCGGCCCCGGCCGAAAGTGCTCTGACGTCGACAAGGCGGTCCGCGCCGTCTACGAGAAGCACGGCGTCACGGAGTACTGGCGCCATCACACGGGCCATGCCCTAGGCATGCTCAACCACGAGGCTCCTTTCTTTGATACCGGAGACCACACCATCCTTCGACCCGGAATGGTGTTCAGCGTCGAGCCGGGCTTGTACGTCCCGGGCCTCGGGGGATTCAGACACTCCGACACCGTGCTGGTCACGGAGACCGGCATGGAGATACTGACTTACTATCCCAGAGAGTTGGACAGGCTCATCTGCGGCTAGAGCCGTCGTCCGGCTCAGGGGTCGGGCTTTTGCCGCGTCCCGGTCGGAGCTCAGGGGATGGGAGAAAGGAGGGATCGGTTGAGGCGTAGGAATTCGGCTTTCTTCGGATGTAGGAGAAGACGTCACACAGGCTAAGGAGGGGAAACATGAGCCTAATCGAGGGTTCGCTCGCATCATTCATCGTGCTCTTGGTTTACGCTGTGGTGGCCTGGGTTTTCATTCGGTCTTATCAGGGCAAGACCGAGTTCCCCATCAAGAGACTTAGGGGACTCGACTTCATCGATGACGCCCTTGGAAGAGTAACCGAGATGGGCCGGCCTGCCCACTTCTCAATGGGTTCCGGCGAACTTGACGCCCAGTACTTCGCGGCTTTTGAGTATCTGAAGTATATCGCTCAGAAGGCTGCCCGCTATGACGCAGACCTGATCGTTACCAACGCTATTCCTGAGGTGCAGCCGGTTACCGAGGAAATCGTGAAGTCAGCCTATACGGCTGCCGGCAAGCCCGACAGGTATAAGCCTGACAACATCAGGTACGTCTCGGTGTACGCTCTGCGTCCCGCGGTTCTCGGAACCTTCCAGCGTGAGCAAGTCGCGGCCAACTTTATGCTCGGCAACTACTACCACGAGTCCGTTATCTTCGTCGAGGCGGGAAGCAGCGTTGGCGCCATCTCAATCGGAGGCACCACTCAGACCGCCCAGATCCCGTTCTTCGTGGCGGGTGCCGACTACACGCTCATTGGTGAGGAGTTTTACGCCGGAAGCATCGCGCTCTCAGGCAACGTCGTGCACTTCGGCTGCCTGGCTTCCCAGGAGGTCAGCAAGTACGCGGCCATAGTCCTCACCCTGATAGGAGCCATTCTGGCTACTACCGGCAATAAGGCGCTAATCGATCTCATGAGTAAGTAGGAGGTGAAGAGAGTGAAGCAGCAATTTCCCGTCCTGTTTGGAGCCGTAACAGGCCTCTGGGTCCTGTTCGCGTCATATATCAAAGCTCCCGTCCTTCAGTCGGTGTCCAACGAGTTGTTGCAGTGGCGCGTAATCGTCGCAGCCTTCTCGCTTCTACTGGGCATAGCCAACATCTCGAGGATTCACCTGCACAGGGTTTCGAAGAAGGACAAGAACACGCCATACAGCTTGATGCTTCTCGTCGTCATGTACGGCTCGGTGATTCTCGGCCTTGCTTACGGCGCTCAGTCACCGCAGTACAAGTTCATTTGGGACAACATCTACTCTTCACTCAACGCCACTTGGTATTCGACAACGGCGTTCTACATGATGAGCTCCGCCTGGAGAGGGTTTAGGGTCAGGTCCGCTCAGGCGGGCGTCCTCATGGTCGCGGCCATCGTCGTCATGTTGTCCAAAGTCGGCCTAGGTGAGCTCATCTGGAGCCAAATCCCCACCATCGGCAACTGGATCACGAAGGTCCCGAACACCGCCGGCATGAGGGGAATCTTGGTCGGCTCTTGCCTTGGAGCGGTTGGCGTAAGCCTCCGCATCATGCTAGGGCTTGAGCGCGGTCACCTTGGAGGTGGGTCGAAGTGAGCACCTGGCAAAAGCTAGTCAACTTGGACGTCAGAATCCTGTGGGTGCTTTTGGTCGTGGCGCTCCTGGTCCCCATGGTGAAACCCATCGGGCTTCCCTTGCCGATGAAAGAGGAGACCAAGGCAGGCTTCGATTACGCCGAATCGCTTCCCTCGGGTTCCTATGTACTGATGTCCATCAACGTCTCGCCCATGGGCGAGCCTGAAGTATGGCCGTCGGCCATAGCCCAGTTCAGACACTTCATGAACAAGGGCTTCAAGATCATCCTGGTGAACACCGTCCCGG
>CAZYFG010000051.1:9184-11763 GCA_964646835.1 uncultured Eubacteriales bacterium
CCGGAAGGCACGATGTACGCCGAGAGACTGTGGAAGGAATTCGGGCCTGAGAAGAACTACGAGTACGGCAAAGACGTGGTACAGATGCCCTTCAGGGCCGGAGACGAGAGCACCATAGCGTCCATGGGCGCCGATTTCCGTGGGCTGTTCGCCACCGACCAGTACGGCACCCCCCTGAGCCAGCTCCCGATCTTCAATGGCTTCACGGGCATTAAGGACGTCAAGCTGTTCACCGAGTACGCGTCAACGATTCACCCGCTGTACTATATCCAGCAGCTGAACGCCAAGTACAACGTCCCGATGGTTATCTCAATCGTCGCAGTTGACGGACCTAAGTTCATGAACTACTACCAGAGCGGCCAGATCAAGGGCCTCCTCTCAGGAGTCGCGGCGGGAGCGGAATACGAGCTTCTCGCTAAGGTTCCGGGTAAGGCGGCGGCTCAGATGGACGCCCTGTCTCTTGGACACGCGCTCTTCATAGGCGCCATCATACTGAGCAACGTGGCCTGGTGGCTCACCAAGTCCAAGGAATCGGAGAAGGGAGGAAATAGGTGATGGAGCGGCTAGGCATTTGGATCGCGGCTATCATGACACTCTCCGCCTACAGCTATCTGTGGAAGGAGAACCCGCTTTTCCGTATCGGGGAGCACCTCCTGATCGCTACCAACGTGTCGTACCTGGCGATCACCGGCTACACCAACATCATGCAGAGCCTTGCTCCCATCACGACTGAGGGCAAGTACAGCTTGATAATCCCGGTCATACTGGGAGTGCTTCTCTTCACCAGGTGGTTCCCCAAGGCCGCTTGGCTCAGCCGTATCTCGGTGGCCTTCATGATGGGCGTTGCCGGAGCGGTTTCGATCACGGGAGCTATCTCGGCGAACTTCGTCAAGCAAATAGCGGCGACCATGATCCCGCTTAACACGGTTGACAACATCATCATCGTGTTCGGCACCGTCTGCACAATCTCGTACTTCCTGTTCATCCAGGGCAAGTCTCCTGCCGGGCAGACGTGGGGCAAGGCCACCACGTTCCTCGGCGACGTCGGCAAGTGGGTCATGATGGTCGCTTTCGGAGCGGCCTTTGGAGCCACCGTCATGGGAAGACTGACCCTCGTCATGGGCAGGCTGCAATTCCTATTCGGTCAGTGGATCCCGCTTATCAAGTAACGATCGACCGAAGATAAGCAACACGCAGCAACGCGGCGACGGACGCAGTAAGGCAGTAACGGACGCACTAAGGCAGCAACGGATGCGGCAATGCAGCAAGAGACGCAGTTTCGACGTAGCTGACGGACGAAGCACACGGGCAACAGACGCAGTCTAGACGCAGTACGGACACGGCGGTAGACGTAGCCTAGACGAAGCACGGACGCGACAGTAGACGCAGCCTAGACGGAATGATAGTCGCAAGCAAGCGGGATACACGAGCCGTGGGGTAGGGGTCGGTCCTCTGTGAGGCCACCCCTACCTCACGGAGAGTGGACACGAGGAAAGAGCATTGGGAGGCGAGATTGTTGGATGCGGAACAACTGAAAGCCAAGGTTATCCGCGAGATCGACACGTTAGCGCCGAAGCTTCTGAGCGCAAGCCACACAATCCACGAGTACGCCGAGATGGCCTTCAAGGAATACAAGTCAGCAGCCCTTCTGGAAGACCTGCTTGAGGAGCACGGACTGGCAGTGGAGCGGGGCATTGCCGGTATGGAAACGGCTTTCCGCGGCATGTATCGCGGGAAAGGCGAAGGCCCCACCATCGCCATCCTTGGGGAATACGACGCTCTGCCCCACGGTCACGCCTGTGGCCACAACATAATCGGAGTCGCCGCCGTGGGCGCCGGGATTGCCCTGAAGAACTCGTTGGGAGACGTCCCGGGCAATATCTCGGTCCTCGGATGTCCCGCTGAGGAAGGCGGCGGCGGCAAGGTGTATATAGCCAAGGAAGGGTATCTGAACGGAGTAGACGCCGCCCTGATGACGCACCCCATAGCCGGAAGGAGCATGATCGGCGGCCCCAACTTGGCGATTACCCACTTCACCATAAAGTATCACGGCAAGGCCGCCCACGCGGCATCGGACCCCCACGAGGGGATAAACGCCCTTGACGCCATGATTCTGGGCTTTCAGAACGTGAGCGCACTGCGCCAGCACGTGACGGAAGACGTGAGGATGCACGGCTACATCATCGACGGCGGCAAAGCCCCCAACGTCATTCCCGACTACACCGAGGCAAAGTACATCGTGAGAGCCGCCAAGCGGGTTACTCTCGAGAAGGTCGCCGAGAAGGTGAGGAAGTGCTTTGCCGCGGGAGCTCTCGCCACAGGCGCCACGCTGGAGTTTGAACGCGATAGCCCGCAAGGTCCAGGCCAACTTGAGGAAGCTGGGAGTGGAGGTTGAGGACGAGCCCATTCCCGTCCGGGGATCAACCGACTTCGGCGATGTCAGCCAGCTGGTGCCGGCCGTCAATGCCTATATACAGATAGCCCCGGACTCCGTGGCGAGCCACAGCAACGAGATGAGAGAAGCGGCGCGCTCGCCGGAAGGCGATAATGGTCTGCTCAATCCGGCTAAAGCGATGGCA
>CAZYFG010000052.1:0-389 GCA_964646835.1 uncultured Eubacteriales bacterium
GCTCGGTTTTCCCGGCGAATACCCGTTCACCCGCGGGGTCCAGCCTACCATGTACCGCGGGCGTTTCTGGACCATGCGCCAATACGCAGGCTTTGGGACTGCCGAAGAGACGAACCGGAGGTTCCGGTTCCTGCTTGACCAGGGGCAGACCGGCCTTTCTGTGGCGTTTGACCTTCCCACCCAGGTAGGTTACGACTCGGACCACCCCCTTGCAGAAGGAGAAGTCGGCAGGGTCGGAGTCGCCATCGATTCCCTGGCGGACATGGAGACCGTGTTCAGCGGCATCCCGCTGGACAAAGTCTCGACATCCATGACCATCAACGCGCCTGCGGCCGTCCTCCTTGCCATGTACCAAGTGGTGGGCGAGAAGCAAGGAGTGAGTCCCGAGA
>CAZYFG010000052.1:406-2852 GCA_964646835.1 uncultured Eubacteriales bacterium
GCTTCAGGGCACCGTGCAGAACGACATCCTCAAGGAGTACGTGGCGAGAGGCACATACATATTCCCGCCCGGGCCCTCCATGCGTCTCGTGACCGACGTGTTTGAGTACTGCGCCAAGACGATACCCGACTGGAACACCATCTCCATAAGCGGCTATCACATAAGGGAGGCCGGCGCCACGGCCGTTCAGGAAGTGGCCTTCACGCTTGCGGACGGAATTGCCTACGTCGAGGCGGCTGTGAAGAAGGGCTTGGACGTGGATCAGTTCGCCGGAAGGCTCTCCTTCTTCTTCAACAGCCACATGGACTTCTTCGAGGAAGTGGCCAAGTTCAGGGCTGCCCGGCGCTTGTGGGCCCGCATAATGAAAGAAAGGTTCCACGCGAAGAATCCCAAATCCATGATGCTCAGGTTCCACACTCAGACGGCAGGTTCGTCCCTCACGGCCCAGCAGCCTGACAACAACGTCATAAGGACCACTCTGGAGGCCCTGGCCGCCGTCCTCGGAGGCACCCAGTCGCTTCACACCAACTCCCGGGACGAAGCCCTTGCCCTGCCGACCGAGGACTCGGTAAGGATAGCCCTCAGGACGCAGCAGATAATCGCGTACGAGTCGGGCGTGGCAGACACGGTGGACCCGCTGGCCGGCAGCTACTACGTCGAGAAACTGACCGATGAGATTGAGGCAAAGGCAGAGGAGTACATCAAGAAGATCGACGACATGGGGGGCGCCACCCAGGCCATAGAACGGGGCTTCCTCCAGCGAGAGATACAGGAGAGCGCCTACAAGTACCAGAAGGCGGTTGAGGCTAAGGAACGTCTGGTCGTGGGAGTCAACTCCTTCGAAGTGAAGGAGGAGCCTCCCAAGGGCCTTCTCAGGGTGAACCCGGAGATAGCCGAAGCCCAGAAGAAACGCCTTGCCTCGCTCCGAGCCGGGCGCGACTCGCGGGCGGTCGGGGCAGCGCTCAAGGAGATCGAGACTACGGCAAGAGGCGAAGGCAATCTGGTGGAGCCGATAGTCCACGCGGTCAGGCAGTATGCCACCATCGGGGAGATTTGCGACGTCCTCCGGAATGTATTTGGCACGTACCGGCCCGGAGCTTTCATCTAGGGAGGGCAAGAGATGATTAGCAAGGTAAACCACATTGGAATCGCCGTGAGCGACCTGGACGCGGCCGTGAAGACTCTGAAAGACGTGTTTGGGCTTGCGGTTGCGGGGGTTGAAGAAGTGGAATCCCAGAAAGTCAAGGTCGCCTTCGTGCCCTTGGGCGACACGAGACTGGAACTCCTCCAGCCCACGTCCGAGGACTCCGCCGTGGCCAAGTTCCTCGCTTCCAGAGGCGAAGGCATGCACCATATCGCCCTTGAGACCGATAACGTGGCGGCCGACCTCAAGAAGGCCGAAGAGGGAGGGGCCCGGCTCATCGACAAGGAGCCCAGGCCGGGCGCCCACGGGACCATGGTAGGCTTTCTCCATCCGAAGAGCACCTTCGGCGTGCTCCTTGAGCTTGTAGAGGAGCCAGGGAAGCACTAATCGTGATCATCGACTGCCACTGTCACGTGGTTCCTCCGGAGATTTCCAAGGATCCCGCCCGGTACGCGGAGCGGGATCCCCATTTCGCATTGCTCTGTGAAACGAAGAACGCCGCTTTCCTTACCGGTGAAGACCTCTTGGCGGACATGGAAAAGGACGGGGTGGAGAAGGCGGTCGCCTGCGGGTTCGCGTTCAAGGATACCGGCATCTCCCGCCTCCAGAACGACCACTGCCTTTCCTTGAGCCGCTCGAACCCCGGGAAGATAGCCGCGCTGGCGGTCGTCGATCCCGAGGCGCCCGGCGCAATCGCCGAGGTGGAGAGGTGTCTCTCGCTGGGAGCGTGCGGAGTCGGCGAGATCTTCCCGGCAGGTCACGGCTTTGATCTCCACGGCCAGGGGATGAAAAGGGTCGCCGGGTTGTGCCGCGAGGCGGGCGCAGTGGTCCTCATCCACGTGAACGAGCTGGTCGGTCACAACTATCCCGGCAAGGGAGACCTGGGGCCCTTGGCGGCCTACCGGTTCTCGGTGGAAAACCCGGGACTTACCACGATTTTCGCTCACTTCGGAGGCGGTTTGCCCCTGTACGCGGCAATGCCGGAAGTGAAGCGCCTTCATCACGTATACTACGACAACGCGGCACAGCCGCTCTTGTACAAACCGGAGATGTACCTGGCCTTCCGGGCCTTGGGGATTTTGGACAAGATCCTGTTGGGGAGCGATTATCCCCTGGTTTCCTGCAAAAGATACATTAAGGAAATCGCCGCGTCGGGGCTTTCCCCGGAAGAGCAGGCGATGGTCCTGGGCAAGAACGCCGAGGGAGTTTTTGGCATGATTTTCGCGGCCGGAGGGGGAGGAAACGCAGGCGTCGTTCAGAATACACTAAAGTGAAAGCCGGGTGGGTCGGAAAATCATCCTA
>CAZYFG010000052.1:2862-11702 GCA_964646835.1 uncultured Eubacteriales bacterium
GGTTGAGTATATCTGCCTCTCGTGCGGGGCTCAAGGTTCAACCCGACGTGAGGCAGATAAACGGGAAGAGCACGAGACAGGCGGCTTTTCTCTCAGGTGTCCAAAGTGCGGAGGTTCCGTGCTGTACCTGGAGAGGAAAGCCGCCGAAGATTTTACAGGGGCCGTAGCCACAATAGGAAAAGCCTAGCCTCACAATAAGAAACCCGCAAATGGGGGTCCTGTCCCGTTATGGGATGGGGCCCTTTTTCATGTATCCATCATAAAAAACCGCTAAAGGTTGAAGGAGTTGTCCACGATGTGTAGAATAGGGGTGTCTAGTGGGGGAGAGTGGTGATTAGTGGCACAGGCCACAGGGTTCGTGGGGGAATACCTCCATACCGTGGACCTGAAGGGGAGAGTAGCCCTTCCTTCTAGGTACAGGGAGGCTCTCGGCCCCCGTTTCTACATTGCTCGAGGTCTGGACAACTGCCTGTTTGTTTACCCTAGCGAAGAGTGGGCGCTTGTCCTCGAAAAGATCAAGAGCATGCCGCTTAACCACAGGGAAGCCCGTGACTACCAGCGCTACTTTCTCTCAGGAGCCACCGACGTCGAACCTGACCGGCAGGGAAGGATCGTCCTCCCCTTGTCGCTCAGAGAGTATGCCGGCATCACCAAGGATGTCTGGGTACTCGGGGTGGGGACCAGGGTCGAGATCTGGGATAAGGAAGTATGGGAACGCAAGAAGATAGACATCGGAAAGACCTTCTCGACGATAGCGGAGGGTATAACAGGCGTATGACCCGTGGTTTCCATCAGCCTGTAATGGTCTCTGAAACGATGTCGTACCTCTTCTTGAAGGAGCCCTTGGTCCACCTGGATTGCACCTTGGGTGACGGAGGACATGCGGAAGAGGTCCTCAGGCGTTCGAGGAAGACGTTCGTGCTGGGGATCGACGTGGACGACGAGGCAGTAAGCGTAGCGAAGGAAAGGCTTGACAAGGAGTTCAACGGACGGTTTGCGGCCCTCAAGGCAGACTACCGCCGCCTGGCCGAGGTCCTGGCGAGCGTGGGAGTGCCGAGGGTGGACACGGTCCTGTACGACTTAGGTGTCTCTTCCAGACAACTGGACACGCCTCAAAGAGGGTTCAGCTACTGGGGAGACGGCCCCCTGGACATGAGGATGAACCCTGAGAGCGGCGTCACGGCCAGGGACATTCTCATGACTTACAGCGGAGAAGAACTGGCGAGGATCCTCAGGGAGTACGGTGAAGAGCGGTTCGCCGGACCGATCGCCAGGGAGATCTTGAGATCCAGAGAGACCGGTGTAATCGATTCGGCAGATGTGCTCGTTGACATAGTGAAGCGCGCGGTCCCCGCGCGGGCGAGAAGAGGAGGCGGCCATCCCGCAAGAAGGACGTTTCAGGCTCTCCGGATCGCCGTGAACGGCGAGATCGAGCTCCTGGAGAGGGCCCTTATAGATGGGTTCTACCACCTGAACGCCGGCGGGGTAATGGCGGTCCTTTCGTACCACTCGTTGGAGGACCGGATCGTAAAGGAGACGTTCAACAGCCTATCCGGGCGCGGGGAAGCCGAGAGGCTGACCCGGAAGCCCCTTGAGCCAAGAGCGGACGAGGTTGAAAGGAACCCCAGAGCGCGGAGCGCCAAACTGCGGGTAGTGAAGAGAGAGATGGGTCATGATTCGTACATCTGAACTCAGGCTAGGAAGCGCCACGGCGCCTGCCTCATATAGGGTGCGAAACCAGAGGGCAATGAGGGCAAGGAGACAAAGAGCGCGCTCCGTGCCCCTTGAGATCCTGGGCATCGCGTATTTCCTTCTTATCGTGATGGCCGGAAGCTTGCTGGTCCTGCAGCCGGCGCGAGTGGCCCAGATCAATGAAGCGATCGCCCGTAGCGAGCGGGAGCTCCAGTCATTAAAGCTCAAGAACGAGGACTTGAAAAAGGCTGTCGCTTACGTGGAGTCTCTGGACTTTGTCGAGAGCGAGGCGCGAGGAACTCTTGGCATGGTTGACCCCGGAGACGTGAAGGCGCTGGAGGTGCCGGCTCCCCGGGAGAACACCGCTGTCTTTGCCAGCGTAGAGCCTAAATCGGAGCCAAGTGGTATACTTTCGCTGATCGGCCGCATAGCTCAGATCTTTGGAGTGAAAGAAGCTACGGCGAAGGGCCGGAGATAACGAACTCTTCGCCCGTCACGGAAGGAACCGCTTATGGGAGCAGTGCTTGCCCGAAAACGCGTGGCTCGTGTGCTTGCGGGTGCCGCTCTGGCGTTCGTATTGCTTTTTGGGCGTCTCATCTATGTCCAGTTTGTGTGGTCGGACACCCTGGGCGAAGAAGCCTTGGACATGCGGATGCAGGACATCCCCATCCAGCCAAGGAGGGGTGTCATCTACGACCGAAACGGGCACGAACTTGCCTTTAGCATTGACGTAGAGTCGGTCTACGCCATCCCGGCTCAAGTGAAGGATCCCGAAGGGACCGCCAGGGTGCTTTCGGAGATCTTAGGCATGAGCTATGACTCGCTGGTGGGAAGGCTCACCAGGGTTTCTTCATTTGAATGGCTCAAGAGGAAAATCCCGGACGAGGTCGCGAGACGCATCCGAGAGGAAAAACTCCCGGGCATCGGCTTCACCCAGGAATCCATGAGGGTGTGGCCCAAGGGGAGCCTACTTGCCCAGACACTCGGGATCGTGGGCATCGACAATGACGGCCTTGAAGGGCTGGAGTACCAATACGACCGGGAGCTAAAGGGTATCGAAGGACGGTTTACGGTGGAGGTTGATGCCGTAGGCGAGGCGCTTCCCCAGTCTCAGAAAGGTTACATACCGCCTCTGCAGGGCAAGAACCTCATACTGACCATCGACGAGGTCGTGCAGTTCATAGCCGAGAGGGAACTGGACGCTGCCGTAGAGAGAAGCCAGGCTGCCGGAGGGTTCGCCATCGCCATGGACCCGAGAAACGGCGAGATCCTTGCCATGGCCATGCGGCCCACCTATGACCCTAATGAATACGATCGCTATCCCGATGCCAACCGGCGCATAACGGCCATAACCGACTCGTTCCCGCCGGGGTCCACCTTCAAGCCGGTGACCGCGGCCGCGGCGCTGGAGACGGGCAAAGTGACGGTCAACGACACCTTCTTCTGCGGCGGGACCAAGAGGGTCGGCGAAGAAGTGCTGAACTGTCACGTGCACGAAGGGCACGGGAGCCAGACATTCAACGAGGTAATACAGAACTCATGCAACGTGGGTTTTATCGAGATAGGCCTCCGGACCGGAATACCTGACTTCTACAAGTACCTTGATCTCTTCGGCGTGACCAGTGTGACCGGGGTCGACCTGCCCGGCGAGTCTTCGGGCATCATTGTGCCGGAGGACCGGTGCAAGCCCATAGACCTTGCCTGCATGTCTTTTGGGCAGACGCTGCAGCTCACGCCGCTCCAGCTCATAGCGTCCATATCGGCTATCGCCAACGGCGGGTACACGGTGGTCCCCCACCTGGTGAAGGCCGTGACCGACGTTGAAGGCAATATCGTTGAGGAGAAATCGTCGGGCAAGGTGCATCAGATAATGTCCGACAAGACCTCGGCCGAACTCCGTGTGGCGCTTGAGGAAGTCGTCTCCAAAGGTACCGGCAAGCAGGCTTATGTGCCGGGGTACAGGTTGGCGGGCAAGACAGGGACATCAAACAAAGTGGTAGACGGTCGGTTGGCAGAGGGCAAGTATTTGGCCTGGTTTATCGGGTTTGCCCCCGCCAATGACCCCAAACTCGCTCTCCTAATAATGATCGACGAGCCCAAAGGGGCTTACTACGGTGGGCAGATAGCGGCGCCGGTGTTTCAGGGGATCATGAGGGACGTCCTCCGTTACCTGGAGGTGCCGCCTCAACAGGAGGTCCCGGGGACCGGGATATCCGAGCTCGTACTGGTTCCGGACTTCGTAGGCACTGAAGTCACTTCGGCCCAGGTGGAACTCAGGAAACTGGAGCTCGCAGGGACCAAAGAAGGCGCCGGCTCAAGGGTCACGCGCCAGTTCCCGGTGGCCGGAGCCAAGGTTCCGAAAGGCACTACGGTGATCCTATATACCGAGGAAGACCTGACGCCCGGCGAGGGAGAGGTAGTCGTTCCTTCGCTCATGGGCATGGGTCTCACTCAGACACGGCAGAAGCTCACGGAAAGAGGTCTGATTCTCTCGGCGCAAGGGAGCGGTTTTGCCGTGTCGCAGGACCCGCCCGCGGGAACCATAGTCCCGTTGGGTACGACAGTCAAAGTGGTCTTTCGCATGGACGTAGGTCAATGAGCGACAGGCAACCAGGGGACGGGGGATGACGGATGCGCCTTAGCGCCATACTCGAGGACATGCCCGGCGTGGAGGTCATAAGGGACGCCGAGGTGACAGGCATAGCGTACGACAGCCGTGTCGTATCGCCGGGCTACGCTTTCTTCGCCATACCGGGCTTCAAAGAAGACGGGCGGCGGTACATACAGGACGCCCTGAGACGGGGCGCCTCGGCAGTGGTCACAAGCGTGGACGGCATGGATGGCCTGCCTCTCGAGGTGAACGTTCCGGAAGGAGCGGGTTTCGCAGCCACTCCAGACCCCAGGAGGGCGCTGTCGTGGGCCGCCTCGGCTTTCTACGGGCATCCCAGCCGGGACCTCACTGTGGTCGGGATAACCGGCACCAAGGGAAAGACCACCACCTGCCATTTGGTGAAGAGCGTCTTGGACGCGTGCGGGCTGAGGACGGGGCTCATCGGGACGGTCCACAACATCGTCGGCGACGAGGTGAGGCCCGTCACGCGGACCACGCCTGAATCCTCGGACCTCCAGTCCCTTCTCCGGGAGATGGTTTCCAAAGGCTGTGACGCGGTCACCATGGAGGTGTCTTCACACGCCCTGGAGCTCTTCCGCGTTGAAGACATACTGTTTGACGGGGCTGTGTTTACCAATATGGGCTGGGACCACCTTGACTTCCACGGCACCATGGACGCGTACGCAGCCGCGAAGGCCAGGCTGTTTGAGCTCCTCTCCAAGTCGGAAGGCCGCAAGAAGAACGAGCGGCCGCTCTGTGCCGCCGTAAACGCAGACGATCCTTACGCCGGGCTCTTCCGCTCGAAGGCAACCGGCACGGTGGTCACGTACGGGTTGGGAGAGGATTCTCTTGTGAGAGCCAAGGACGTCCGCACAGAGGCCAAAGGGACTGTCTTCACCCTCACCTTCGGAAGCACCGAACGTAAGGTCCGAACGCGCCTGATCGGCAGGTTCAATGTCTACAACTCTCTGGCAGCGGCCGCCGTAGCCTACGGGCTGGGCTTTGACACCGATTGCGTCGCCCAAGGTCTTGAGAGCGCCCGGAACGTGAGGGGGCGGGTCGAGCTCGTGCCCGGTTCCGATCGGTTCTCAGTCTGGGTGGATTACGCCCACACCCCGGAGAGCATCCGGGACATCCTTGCCCTTGCGCGGGAGATGACCGCGAACAGGGTCATCGTGGTTTTTGGGTGCGGCGGCGACAGAGACGCCACGAGGCGCCCCGTCATGGGAAAACTGGCCGGTGACATGGCTGACCTTGTGATAATAACCAACGATAACCCCAGGACCGAAGACCCGGACAAGATCCTGGACCACATTGAATCAGGAGTCAAAGAGAGCCGCGGCAGTGGTTCCTACCTCCGGATAAAAGACAGGCGCGCGGCCATAAACGAGGCGATCAGCAAGGCCATGCCCGGCGACGTGGTCGTTTTGGCCGGAAAAGGGCATGAGACCTATCAGATAATCGGAGACCAGACATTCCACTTTGACGACGTCGAGGAAGCCCGCAAGGCAATCATGGCTGTGTCCGGGAGGGAATGAGAGCGGTGAGACCTTACTCATTGAGAGAGATAGCCTACGTTACAGGCGCCCGTATCCTTTTCGGCGACGGGGACAGGCTGTTCAGGCGGGTAAGCACTGACTCCCGGAAAGCGCTTCCGGGCGACCTGTTCGTCGCCATCGTGGGCGAACGGTCCGACGGGCATGATTTCGTGTCTCAAGTGCGGGAAAAAGGCGGGGGAGGCGCGGTCTGCGAGCATCCCGTCGAGGGCTTGAGCCCTGGTGCCGATGGCTTTGGGGTGCTCATGGCCGGTTCCACCATAAAGGCTTTAGGAGACCTGGCTGCACATTACCGGCGGGAACTTGCGACCGAGGTAATCGGCGTGACCGGGAGCCTGGGCAAGACCAGCACCAAGGACCTTTTGGTTTCGGTGCTCGCAACCCAGTTTTCGACCTATGGGAATCCCGGCAACCTGAACTCCCATATTGGGCTCCCGCTGGCTCTCTTGGGTATTGACGCTCCGTACCGGCATGCGGTTCTGGAGATGGCCATGCGGGCAAGGGGCGAGATCGCGGACCTGTGCCGCATTTCCCGGCCCACCGTAGGAGTCCTTACGGACATATCGGTTTCCCATATCGGCGTCCTCGGAAGCATCGATGAGATCGCCCTGGCCAAGGCCGAGATCCTGGAAGAGCTGCCCCCGGACGGACTGGCGGTCATGTGCGGTGACAACGAGCATATTCGCAAGATGAGCGCTAAAGCGCGGTGCCGGAAGATCTTCTACGGCTTGGGCAGTGAGAACGACGTGAAGGCTGAAAACATCCAATCGCTGGGCGTAGGCGGGTCGTCCTTCACCGCCGTCTACAAGACCGGCCGTTACCCTCTCACTGTAAGAGTGCCCGGAGTGCACCAAGTGCAGAACGCCCTGGCGGCAGTCGCCATCGGCCTTGAGTTCGGCATGTCGCCTTCCCGGATACGCGACGGCCTGGAGAACGCAGTCATGAGTCCCATGAGGCTGGAGATCCGCCGGAAGGGTGGGCTTACGCTCATTAATGACGCCTACAATGCCAGCCCCAAGTCCATGCAGGCTGCCCTTGATCTCCTCGCAACGACTCAGGGAGACCGCAGGATCGCGGTCTTAGGGGACATGCTGGAGATGGGATCTTACGGGCCCCAAGCTCACAGGGAAGTCGGGAAATACGCGTCGGAAAAGGCCGATCTCCTCGTTGCCGTAGGCGAGTTGGGCATAGAAATAGTAAGGGGCTGGAATGAAACCGGGACAAGCAAGCGTGCGTCATGGTTCGCAGGAAAGGAAGAGGCCCAGGAGCACCTGAAAAATCTCTTGAGGCGCGGCGATGTCTGTCTGGTCAAGGCATCTAGAGGGATGGGGTTCGAGAGCATCGTGGCGTTCATCGACCACCTGGAGGAGTTGTGAGTATGGAGTACCTGAAAGATGCCGTGCCGCTCGTCACAGGTTTTGTCGCCGCGGTCATCCTCGGCAAAGCGCTGATCCCTTGGCTTCACAGAGTCAAGTTCGGACAGCACATACGCGACGATGCCCCCAAGACCCATCGCAAGAAGGCCGGCACCCCCACAATGGGCGGCTTCATCTTCATCCTGGGGACCATCGCGGCGGTCGCCGCGGCCCGTATCTGGCGGAAGGAAGCGCCCCCCCTTGAAGAAGCGCTCGTACTGGGCCTCTACGCCCTTATGGGCTTTGTCGGCTTCCTGGACGACTACCGCAAGGTGAAGAGAGGCCGAAACCTGGGACTAAGGGCCAGGGAGAAGCTGGCGCTCCAAGTCATCATTTCAGGGGCTTTCATGTGGTTCGTATCCGGAACGGGGCGGGGCACCGCTGTCCTGGTGCCCTTCACGGGCACGCCTATTGACCTGGGTTTCGCATACGGATTGTTCGGTGTTTTCGTGATTGTGGGCATGGCCAACGGAGTGAATCTGACCGATGGACTGGACGGCCTTGCCGGGAGCGTTGTCGCAGAAGGTCTTGCGGTGTACTACCCGGTCGCCTTGGCTGCCGCGGCGGCGTTGGGCATTCCATCGCTCGGTCCCGTAGTTGCCGGTTCCGTTGGCGCCATCCTCGGCTTCCTTGTCTACAACCGCCGTCCGGCCCGGGTCTTCATGGGAGACATCGGCGCGCTGGCCCTGGGCGGTCTGCTGTCGGGCCTCGCGGTCATCACGAGGACCGAGCTCCTTCTCTTGTTCTTTGCTTTCATTCCGGTGGTGGAAAACATAACCGTCATTATGCAGGTTATTTCATTCCAGCTCTTTGGGAAGAGGATCTTCAAAATGACGCCCATCCACCACCACTTCGAGCTTTTGGGTTGGGATGAGGTCAGGATTACCAGGATGTTCAGGTTGACGGCTGCCGCGGCGGTCTTGGTGGGGCTTCTGGCCGCCGGGTCGGTCGGACTCTTGGGTTCATAGCCGGGGGGTAAGGTGTGAGACAGGCCAGGTCAGTCGGGACAGCCAAGAGAGGCAACCCGGATTACGTGTTGTTCTTCGCGGTCATGACGCTCATGGCCATCGGTATCGTCATGGTCTTTTCGGCCAGCATGGTGAGGTCGGTGAAGTTCTACGGGCACCCGTACTACTACCTGGTTACGCAGCTCATTTGGGCGGCCCTGGGCATCGCCGCCATGCTCTTTTTCATGCAATTCGACGTGTGGCGCTACCGGGCACTGATACCCTGGGTGACAGGCATAGGCATGGTTCTCCTGATCGTGGTCCTCATCCCGGGCATCGGGCAAGTGAGGAACGACGCTCGGAGGTGGCTCGGTTACGGCCAGCTGGTCTTCCAGCCGGCGGAGGTCGCCAAAGTGACCACGCTTCTCTTCCTCGCCGACAACATGGCCAAGCGGCGAGACAAACTGGGCAAGTTCGTCACAGGTCTCGGGCCCTACCTGGTGTTTCTTGGCCTAACCTGCGGCTTGGTCCTTCTGGAACCGGACCTAGGTACCGCGGTCGCCATCGCCGGAGGGGCTGCCGTCGTGGTCTTCGTCTCGGGAGTGAACTGGCTGAACCT
>CAZYFG010000053.1:0-4736 GCA_964646835.1 uncultured Eubacteriales bacterium
CCTGCCATTCCGGCGGTGTCACGAGCCGGTCCCAAGGCAGGGCGCTTAGCCTTCTGGCCTGTTCTCCTGGGGAAACAGGCGGCGCGTTCCCGGCAGTCGTGACCGGCACATATTCGGTTGTTGGTCGGTGCCCTTCGGGCCCGCCGGGGCGCCGGGCGCCCGGAGCTCCGGGGGTGCCCGTGCCGCGACTCTCCGCACCGAACCGGCTGCGGATTGATGCCCTGTACTTTGCCAGCGCCTGCTGAAGCCAGCCGGGCTTGGTCCCACTCTTGAGGTCCGGAACCGGTCGGACCGAGTCTGAGGTTCGTCCTTGTTGTAGCCCCCGGTCTTGGCCTTCGAGCCCGTCCCGTCCCGGCGCCTGCGCGGGGAACGTGGAGTGGTCGCCGGCGGCCTTTGCCGCTTGACGGTCGGCTTCCTCCTGTGGCGACGAGGAGTCGATCTGGTCCGAGGAAGGCGGAGCCGGCGGTGATTTCTGTTGGTTTCCGGCAGCCCGACATATCTCAAGGTCCTTCAGGATCTCGGAAAGGGTTAGGGGTTCGACCCTATGCCGGAGCACCAAGGGGATCACTACCGTGAGTTCGTCGAAGGAGACTTCTGCCTTGCCTGCGATGAGCGCCGCGAGGCGGGATGACAGCTCGAGGGCTTCAACTGCTCTCAGGCTCTCAACGTTCCTGTGGACGTAAAGCCGGGCGAGGTAGCTGACTATGGGCCGTGGGACCGTTACGCTCCCGAGTTTGGCCGCTCTCAAGGACACATCCCTAAGAAAGGTTTCTTGAGACGAGTCCTCGGTATCCCCCCGGAGGATCCGTTCGACTATGGACGGGTCCTCCGGTCTCTGCACGGGGACTACCAAGTCAAACCTGTCCGAAAGCTGCCGCCTGATGTCCTCCAAGGGGCCTGGGTCTTCGTCCGGGTTGGAAGCCGCCCATACGGACGCCGTCACCTCAATCTCGACGGGTGAGAGCCCCACTTCCTCGATCTTAACGCGTCCAGGCTTGGTGCCCATCACCGAGAGCAGCACGTCGGTTATCTCGGGTGCTGTTTCCGCCAGGCGGTTCACCTCGTCGATGAAGACGATGCCCCTGTTTGCCATCGGGATGGCTCCGGGGAGGAGCGACGCTTGGGGCCGCTTGGGATCCGTAAGCTTCCCGAGGTCGATGCTTCCCAAGATCGTGCCGAGTTTCGCTCCGTGGCCGATCTCGACAAAGGGCATGGGTACGTCCTCCACCATACCTTCTGGAGCAGTCCCTGCCTTTTGGTGAAGGGGACAATGGGGCTTTGTCGGTTCGCAATGGTACGGACAGTCCTTTATGCGGGATATGTTGGGCACCGCGTGTTTCGCCCACCGCATCACGGTCGTCTTTCCCGTTCCCCGGAGTCCTTCGGCGTGCACGTGGAGGGGGATTCCGGCCATAGTGGAGATTAGAGACATCTCAAGCGCGAGAAACAAGCTGTCGTTTCCTTGGTGTCGGAGCGGTAAAGGTTTGGCCAAGTCAAAACCTCCTGCGGCCACTAGTTTGCCCTTTCCGCAGGAGGTTTCTTACTGGTTATTGTTCTCTTGGAAACCCTATCGGTGCAGGTATGATTGGATGTTGCTCACCGCTTGGTCGAATTCGCTCTTCCGGGATAGAAGGAACGTGATGGCGTTGTCGGCCTTCTTCGCTTTGACTATGTCGTTGGCGTCATGCTCGGGCATCTTGCCGTCTGTGACTTCCAGCACTCCGTAGAGGTTTCCGAGCTTGAGGTCAACCGAACGGATCTGCTCCCAGGGAAACTTGCAGCACTTGCGGCCGGTGATTGAACCTACGGCCATGCCCGACTTCAGTATGAAGACGTTAGACTTGGAGCAGGCCAGTGCTTCACCCGCGTTTCCTTGAATCGCGTAGGTGACCGTCTCGCCGGGCGACAGGTTCTGGTCCAGAAGGATCCGCAACCCGCCGAGACTCGCCGCGATGTCATTCCCTGCTGTCGGGGGCTTAACCACACTGGTGGTCTTGGCGAGTGACTGCATTATGTAGTCGTACTTCTTTATGATGCCGGCCTTCTCCATGCATTCGGTACAGAGGAAATGGCCCTGTACCATCTTGAAGTGGTTGTCGGATCCAAAAGGTTCCTTGCCGCATTCGTGACATCTGACGCGGCCCTTTTTCTTGGGCAAGCAGTCTTCGCAATACCACTCACCGTCCACGATTACCAGGGGCGATCTGTCTATCCCGAGGTTCGAGACACCGCAAGAGACGCAGTTGGCCAACGATCACTTCCTCCTCTCCGTAATGTTCTTATCGCAACCGGAGCGGATGCTCTTTAGTGGAATTTTAGGTAACGAGTGCGCCTTCCGGAGAAAATGAGACCTTAGCCCTATCTCCGGACCTCCAGTTCCGTACGAAGATCGGCGACCATCTTGGCCGATTTGACGGCGTCCCGGTGTGTTCTGCCGGCCGTCTCTTCGAAAGTCTTGATGGCCCTGCTGAACCAATCCTCTTCCGCTATGTTCCTAATGGTCTCGGAGTTCTGGCTTGAGATGAGAGTGACCGCCTCGACCGCCCGGGCCAGTTCCTCGATACGGCTTGCGCTGTCCACGGTGCTTTGAGATATGAAGGTTATCTCGGTCGCGGAGGTCTCTACGGCGGCGTCGATGTTTTCCAGCGCCCGGCCGGCCTCCACAGCCAGAATCACTCCTTGCTCAACCTGCTCGGTCCCTTTCCGCATGGAAGCGATGGCTTGCTCGGTCCTCTTGTTTATGTCCCGGACGAGGCTGGAGATGTCTTTTGCGGCGGAATTGGATTTCTCGGCCAGTTTCCTGACCTCGGCGGCGACCACGGCGAAGCCTCGCCCGTGTTCCCCCGCCCTCGCGGCCTCAATGGCGGCGTTCAGAGCCAGGAGGTTCGTCCGTTCAGCGATCTCGCTGATGAGGGCCACGATTTCTCCGATTTGGGCCGATCTCCGACCCAGATCGGCGATCTCGTCTGCATTCCGGATCACCATGTCCCTTATGGACCTCATCTCCGCCACGGTCTTCCTTACGGTCTCCGAACCCGATCTGGCCAGGGACATTGTCTCTTCCGCGGTTACAGCCAGTTCTTCGGCTTTGGCCGATACAGCGTTCATCGATTCGGCCATCTGTGTTGCCAGCTGACCGATCTCCTCGTAGGAACCCGCTTGGCGGTTCACTCCATCCGATACCTGAGAAAGCGCTTTGTTTAGCTCGCCGGTCAGCCTGTGGACATCGCTCATGCAGTTCTGAAGGGTGTTCGTGCCATCAACAACCGAGGCCAGGACGCTTTCCAGGGCGTCCAGGTTTTCTGTATGTGCGCCCAACATCGTGCATTCCCCCCGCATTCGATATGAATATCGGAGCCTTTACCTGTGTGATTAGCGTTTGCCTCCTCAAAATTCAGGTAAAATCCGTGGCCCGGTTGACGCAAGGTTTTGGGGCGGACCACCTCGAACTCTTGAGGGCAATAGATGGGGGGCAGATGTGGATGCACGATTACAAGATAATAGACGTTCGCATCGTTGACGGTACCGGGGCGGCTTACTTCCACGGCGAGGTGGCGGTTAGGAATGGAATCATCGTCGAACTGGGAAGACGAGTGACCGGAGACGCAGGCCGAGTCATCGATGGTCAAGGATTGGTACTGTCGCCGGGGTTCATTGACTCTCACAGCCATTCGGACACGACGTGGTTTGTTGACCGTCGCGGAGAGTCCAAGCTGATGCAGGGCGTGACCACTGAGGTGACCGGACAGTGCGGCGCTTCGGCGGCTCCTTTCACGGAGAAGCGCAAGGCTTTCCAGATGGAGTCGACTACTGAAGAGGGAAGCCCCGTGAAGTGGACGACCTTCTCCGAGTATCTGGATGAACTGGAGCGGAACGGCGTAGGGCTCAACATCGCGCCGCTGGTTGGCCACAGCGCCATCAGGAGCTCCACCATGGGTTTTGACAGGAGGCCTCCGACGCAAGCCGAACTGGAGGAGATGAAAGGACACATCGTGGAGGCCATGGAGGCCGGCGCCTTCGGCTATTCAACAGGGCTCATCTATCCTCCCAGTTCCTATGCGGATACCCAGGAGCTTATCGAGCTTGCGAAGGCAATGGCCCCCTACGGCGGCATTTACGCGACTCACATGAGAAACGAGGGGCTTAGGCTCCTGGAGTCGGTGGATGAAGCGATCGCGGTCGGTCGCGAATCAGGCGTGCCCGTGCAGATATCCCATCACAAAGTCTCGGCCGAGAAGGGCTGGGGCTTGGTGAAGGAGTCTCTCAAGATGATCGAGGAGGCCCGGGCGAAGGCGTTGATGTTCTATGCGACCAGTACCCGTACATCGCTTCGGCCACGTCGCTTACTTCCATCATCCCCGGGTGGGCCCACGAAGGCGGCCCCAAGGCTTTGCTTGCGCGGCTCAAGGACCCCGAGGTCGGGGCCAAACTCAAACAGACGGTGGATGAGAGCCGTTCCAACGGTGGGTGGGCGCGCCTCCTTATCACAAGCGTGCGTTCGGAGCAGAACCGTTTCGCCCAGGGGAAGCGCATTCCGGAGATAGCGGCTATTTGGGGCATCAGTGAGGTGGAGGCCGCCTGGAGACTCCTCATCGAGGAAGAACTGGAGGTAGGCGAGGCCAACTTCGGCATGTGCGAGGAAGACGTGAAGACCGTCATGGCCCATCGCTGCGTCATGATCGGTTCGGATTCCAGCTCTACAGCCGTCGACGGGCCCCTGGCCAAGGGGCACCCGC
>CAZYFG010000053.1:4746-7599 GCA_964646835.1 uncultured Eubacteriales bacterium
CCTTTCCTCCCTGGGACACCCGCATCCCCGCACCTTCGGGACTTTCCCGCGTGTGCTAGGGAAGTATACCAGGGAGGAAAGGGTACTCACGCTGGAACAAGCCGTCTACAAGATGACGGGGATGGCGGCCGTCCGCCTGGGGCTCTGGGACCGCGGGGTGATCCGGCCCGGCGCAAAGGCCGATCTGGTGTTGTTCAACCCTGACACCATCATTGATACCGCCACGTTTGACAACCCGCGCAGGTACCCGGAGGGGATCGAGTGGGTGATGGTGAACGGCGTCATGGTCATCGAAAACGGAAGACACACCGGACAGATCGCCGGGGAGGTGCTCAGAAGGCCGGGTTCGGCCGGTGCGCGGCGGAAGTGACTTTCGCGCCGTAGGTCCCCTGTTGAGGTGGTGGCCGGATGTCTCAAAGCGGATTCACGCTTCTTTCAAAGCGCATATACCCGGGAGACGGGGAGCCTTTTGAGGGGTTCGTCACGGTTAGGGACGGGAAGATCGCCGCCTTGGGCCATCGCAGTGTCGCTTCTCAGGGCGGCCCCGTGGGCAATCCCGCGGGCGACTCCGCAGGACCGTCCCGCTGCGGTTCCGCCGCTTCCGTCGGCCACACCGTCATCGACGTAGGAGAGAACGCGGTCGTGCCCGGGCTTATCGACTTGCACGTACACGGTGCGGGTGGTCACGGAGCCCACGGTGGCATGAGGGCACTGGAAGCGATGGCGAGGTTTCTCGCCCTTCACGGCGTGACCGCGTTTCAGCCCACCTTTGGCGCAGCGCCCATCGCCGAACTGGAAGCAGGGATTGCGGCAGTAAGGGAATTCACGTCAGCGTGTGAGCAAGGCGGTCGCTACGGTCCGCAGGGTGAACCGAACGGCCGGCAGGTCCCGCCGGAGGGTGCCGAGTCTCTTGGCCTTCATCTGGAAGGGCCGTTCTTGAGCCCGGAGTATCCCGGCGCCATGCCGAAAGAGTGCCTGCTGGCCCCGGATACTGAGCTTCTCGCGCGGTGGATCCAAGAAGAACAAGTGGGCATAAGCCGGGTCACTCTGGCGCCGGAGCTGCCGGGGGCGATTCGTGCAATCCGGTACCTGACGGAACGGGGCATCACGGTTTCCATGGGACACACCGCCGCTCGATACGATGAAGCCGTCTTGGGATTCCGGAGCGGAGTCAGAACCGTCACCCACACTTTCAACGCGATGAGGGGGTTCCACCACAGGGATCCGGGAGCCTTGGGCGCGGCCCTCACGCATGGAGATGTGTTCTGCGAGGTCATCGCCGATTGCGTGCACGTCCACCCGGCGGCGCTCCGTCTCCTCGTGGCCGCTCGCGGAGCCGGCTCCGTGGTTCTGGTGAGCGACGCGATGCCTGCCGCCGGGTTGCCTTCCGGGGAATTCGAGTTTTTAGGGCGGCGCGTCACCCTCGGCACGGACGGAAAGGTGACTCTCGAAGACGGGACATTGGCGGGGAGTTCGGCACTCCTCACGGAGTGCTTGCGAAACATGGTCGAAGAAGTCGGCGTTTCCTTCGTCGAAGCTTTACGCATGGCCACCGTTAACCCCGCCAGAGCTTCAGGGGTATTCGACAGGAAGGGTTCGTTGGCTCCGGGCAAGGACGCCGACATCCTCGTTCTCTCGGACGACTACAAAGTCTTGGGTTGTTGGGCTAAGGGCAAGGAAGTCCGGAATGTCTGGCCCGGCTGAAGGGCCCGGGTGGCAATTCCGGGCGGAAACGCCCGACGGCGACGATAACCAACATGCGTGTTTGGTGCGAAAGGGGTGTGGCCCGATGAAAGCTGCCTTCTTCGAGGGACCCGGAAGGATCGTCGTGAGGGAGACGCCGGACCCGGTATGCCCGCCCGGGGGGCTTCTTACAGGGGTTGATGCGTGCGCCATCTGCGGCAGCGACCTCCGCGCGTATGAATCAGGGTCAAAGCGCAAGGGCGAGATCATCGGCCATGAGACGGTTGCCACTGTCATAGAGGTAGGGGAGGGAGTCGAGGGTTTCCGCGTAGGAGACCGGATAACCGATTGTCCGGTTACCTGCGGAAAGTGCAAGCACTGCCAGGGCGGGTTCAACAACTTGTGCCTCCAGCGGGGCAGGGTTGGCGGTCGTCCGCAGGGAGGCTTCGCGGAACTGCGCCCGGTGCTTGCTTCGGCGGTCCAGGGCGGCTTCGTGGTGAAGGTCCCCTGCGACATACTCCCCGAACACGCGACCCTCATTGAGCCTTTAGCTTGTGTCATCAACGGCATCCATGCGGCTCACAACCTCAAACAGATCCTGGTGGACCTCAAGGACGAGAGACTGGAGCTTGCCGCGTCCTTCGGCGCCGGACACCTGGTGAACGGCAGCCGGCAAGACCCTGTGGCAGAAGTGCTCCGACTTACGGGAGGTGTGGGGGCGGATATCGTGATCGTGGCTTGTGTATCCGCCCACGCTCAGGCGCAGGCGCTGGAGATGGCCGGCCGGAATGGACAGGTGCTCATGTTCGCGGGACTGCCTGAGACCTCTCCCACCGCAACTTTGAACACAAACCTCATACACTATCATGAGCTGCGGGTTGTGGGCGCCCGGAGTTCGGTGAAGCGACAGTGGGACGCGGCCCTGGAGATGATCGCCTCCGGCCGCGTGAACGCAAGCGAGATCGTGACCCACACCGTGCCGCTGGAAAGCATTGCCGATGGCTTCGCGCTCGTGAAGTCTGGCAAGGCGCTGAAAGTGGCCGTCAAGCCGTAACCAATATCTTGCAGTCTCCGGGCATACTCTCCTGTAAGGGGGGTATGGCCGTGCGCAGATTGTCTTACAGGGGAACGGTGTCGGAGTACAGGAGGCATGCGAGGCCTATCCTCCTC
>CAZYFG010000053.1:7609-11661 GCA_964646835.1 uncultured Eubacteriales bacterium
GGCCATGAGGGGATGGAGCTTGGCCAATCCCTCACACGTCATGAGGCTGCAGCAGTCCCTAGATGCCCAGCACCCACTTGGCTATAGAGAAATAGACCACAACGCCCATTATGTCCGCGACCGAGGTCACAAAAGGCGAGCTGGCCGTTGCAGGGTCGAGTCCGAAACGGTCGAGGGCAAAGGGTATCGTGATTCCCACCAGCGAGGCGATGAGAACGGCGATCACCATTGATGCGGCGGTGATGATGGCGACGGTGACGTCCGTCCGGACCGTCGCTACAGCCCAGACCACAGCGCCCATGGTTGCGCCGAGAGCGAGCGCAAGGCCGATTTCCCTTCCTACCACCCTCAGATAGTCCCGTGAATCCACATCCCCCATGGCCAGCGCGCGGACCATCAGGGTCGCCGACTGGGCGCCGGCGTTTCCCGCGCTGTCTATGAGTAGCGGCAGAAAGAAGACCAATGAGACCACTTTCGTAATGACCGGCTCGTACCGGGATATGATGTTGCCCGACACAAGATAGACACCGACAAGAAGGAGCAGCCAGACAACGCGGCTCCGGTAGAGGAGACCCGGCCCGGCGTCTCTAAGCGGCACATGGAGAGGCGTGATGCCCGCGCCTTTGTGGAAGTCCTCGGTAGTCTCTTCTCGGGCGATCTGAAATACGTCGTCACCGGTGACAATACCGAGCATGACCCCCTGGGAGTCCACCACCGGGAGAGCCCATAGGTCGTATCTCTCAAGGAGGCTTGCGGCTTCCTCCCGGTCCTCAAAAGCGCTCACGCTTACCGCCGGCGCGCGCATTATGGCCCTCACGGTGTCTGCCGGGTTTCCGAGGACGACGTCCCTCAAGCTCACGGAACCCAGGAGCCTAGAGGTCACATCGGTGACGTATATGAAGTTGATCGTCTCGCTGTCGCGTCCCCTCTTCCGGATCTCGTCCATGGTCCTTTTGATAGTCCAGTCAGGGCGAACGGAGATGTAGTCGGGAGTCATGAGACGTCCGACGCTCTCCTCGGGGTAGCCCAAGAGCTGCATGGCTTCTTTCAGGTCATCACCATGGAGAAGGTCCAGGAGCCTCTGAGTCACCTCGGCAGGGAGCTCCTCAAGGAGTGCCGTCCGGTCGTCGGGCGCCAAGTTTTCCATCACGTTCCTGGCCTGTTCGTCGGTCAAGTCCCTAAGGAAGTCTTCCTGCTCATGGCCATCCATGTAGGCGAAGACCTCGGCTGCCAGGAGGCGAGGCAGTGACCGGTACATGATGACCCTGTCCGGCTTTTCAAGGTCCAGCAAGAGCTCGGCTACGTCGGCAACCGGCCATCTGGTGGCCAGCCTCCGGAGCCGGCTCCAATCCCTCGAGTCAATCAGTTCCTTGACCTCCGGTTTTCCTGTGTACACTCGGCGCACCTCCCTTTCCGACCGGCGATCTCCCTATACCCTTAAGTGCGCGAATCCTCAGATCCCCAGAAACCGGCTCGCGATCGAGAAGTAGATCACGATCCCGAAGAGGTCAGCCAAAGAAGTGATGAGCGGCGAACTCGATGCGGCAGGGTCAAAGCCCAGCCTCCCGAGGAGCATGGGAGTGGCGATGCCGATCACGCTGCTAATCGTCACCACGGCCACGCCGCTCAGCGCGACCACCAAACCGACGGGCGCTCCTCCCTGAAGGACACCGGGTCCCCAGACTGCCAGGCTGACCGTGAGGCCCAGCATCAATGAGACTCCCAGCTCTTTTGCGATCAATCTGAACAAGTCTCCGTACTCCGCGTCCCCGGTGGCGAGGTCCCGGACGACCAGGGTGGCCGCTTGGGCACCGGCGTTGCCACCGCACCCTATGATTAGAGGCATGAAGAAAACGAGCGCGATCACTTTGGATATGGCGTGCTCGAATTGGGCGATGATGCCTGCCGCGACAAGGTTCATGGCGATGAGCGCCAAGAGCCAGCCGATCCGGCTCTTGTAGAGGAGCCCTATGCTGGCGTCGCCGAATCCCACAGGCAGCGGATTGACACCTGCTCCCTTGTGGAAGTCCTCGGTGGCTTCTTCCGTCGCCAGTTCAAGGATGTCGTCACCGGTGACCAGTCCGACAAGGATACCGTCGGAGTCGACGACCGGCAGGACGAACAGGCTGTACTTGTTCATCGTCCGCAAAGCTTCTTCCCTGTCGGCGAAAGCGGAGAGGCTTACGGCAGGAGTCGTCATTATCGATGAGATGAGGTCGGTGGGCTGCGCCAGAACCAGTTGACGGAGGGAAACGGCGCCTACCAACTTCCACAGCCTGTCGGTCACATAGACGACGTTCACCGTCTCAGTCTGCGTGCCCATCTTGCGCACATGATCCATAGCCGCTTCCACCGTCCAGAACGGTCGCACGGCCACGTAATCGGGTGTCATGAGTCGCCCGACGCTCTCTTCCGGGTATCCGAGGAGAAGCCGAGCCTCTTTGAGGTCCTCCGGGCTCAATAGGTTCAGGAGCTTCTGAGTGACCTGTCCCGGAAGCTCCTCCAGGATCGCGGTCCTGTCGTCGGGCGCTAAACCGGCCACGATGTGACGGGCCTCTTCATCCGTGAGGTCGACGAGGAGCGCTTCCTGATCCTGAGTCTCGAATTCGGCGAAGACCTCTGCGGCGATACTCCTCGGCAGCGACCTAAAGAGGAGCACGCGGCTTTCCTTGTCAAGCTCGGACAGGAGGTCGGCAATGTCGGGCACGCGCCACTTTGACATGCGGTCGCGGAGCGCCGTCCAGTCTCTGGCAGCGATAAGCTCGCGGATCTCCGGTTTCTCGAAGACTGCCATGTTTCTCGCCTCCTCGCTCCCATGGTTCGAACTCCGAGCTTGCGCGCCCGCAAGCATAGCCTTTCCTTTCCATGGGTTGTTTCTCAAGGTGCCGGCTGCGTTTTGGCTCGCGCGCCGGGTCCTCGGCCCTTCTTCAGTGGAAGCGTGCCGCTCTCACCAAGGAAAGTGGGTCTTGGGAGCCAGCGTCTGTAGAACAAAGGTATTATAACAGAAAAGAGCCCGGGCGAAAAGCCACTCCTGGCACTTTTCGCGCGGCTTCGAGTCGCCTGTTACGCTATCCTCCCGGCAGCGTAACATATGCTTGAGGTGACGGACATGTTCGCCGGCTCAAGATGGGCGGAGCGGCCGCCCCTTGGAATTGCTCTGGGAGGAGGCGCTGCGCGAGGGCTAAGTCATATCGGAGTCTTGAAGACACTGTCCGAGAAGGGCATTGTTTTTCCGGTCGTGGCGGGTACAAGCATGGGCGCGATTGTGGGAGCGGCTTACGTTTGCGGGCGCCTCGCCGAGGTCGAGAAAGCCGCGCTAGGCGTGACCGCCAGGACCATGGCGGGATGGGCTGACCTCAACCTGCACAGCGGCGCCCTCAAGGGAGACGTCGTCAAGGAGATCTTCCACCGGCTCGTAGGAGATACAACCTTTGCCGACCTGCGCGATCGAGGGATCAATTTCACGGTTGTCGCTGCTGACCTTGACACCGAAGAGCCCGTGTATATCAACGAAGGCCGGCTTGACGACGCAGTGAGGGCAAGCATGTCGATCCCGGGCATTTTCGAGCCGATTCTCTTGGACGGTCGAGTGCTTGTCGACGGTGGACTCATAGACAACGTGCCGGTCGGGGCGGCCAGGGCTCTTGGCGCCGCCAAAGTCATAGGAGTTGAAGTGCACAACCCCTATGACATCTGGATACGTACGGTTCTTGGGGTGGGCCTTTCACTCGTTCAGATGAGGGAGATCAAGGCGCGGCTTAGGGAGCTGGCGCGGGAGCAACACGTGCCCTGGCAACGGTCGCTGGAGGCATATAGGGGTGTCTCGAAGGGGATGTTCGAGGCCGCGGACTTGTCTCTTGGAGAGAGGGCAGGGCAGCAGTCGCTCAAGGACTTTGTCTCGCGCCTTCACATCGGCAGGCGTGGAGACCGAGCCGCGGAGCCGAAGGTTTCGGAAGTCACGACTTCGGAACCCAAGGGTGGGGAACTCAAGGCGGGGGAACCCAAGGCAGGAGAACCCAAGGCAGGAGAACCCAAGGCAGGAGAACCCAAGG
>CAZYFG010000054.1:0-4758 GCA_964646835.1 uncultured Eubacteriales bacterium
GGCAAGACATTGAAGCCGCGAGGGGCAGAAACCCTGAAGCCAGTCTTGAGACCCTCTTGGAAAAAGGGCTCATCGAGGAGGCCGGCCGGAAAAAGACGCTCGGCCGTCCCAAACTCTACAGGACCACAGACGAGTTCCTGAAAAAGGCGGGCCTCAACTCGCTTGACGACTTGCCCCCATTGGATACCGAAGCCGACCAGACGCCTAAGTTGATCCCCGAACCCTAGACCTGCCTGGGAGAGACTTCCGCCTTCCCGGACATGCTAATACCGGGAGGAAGCAACAAAGATGGGCCTTTGGCTCCCGGTAGGCGTGTTTTTCATATTGCTCTTGGTCGCGGCCGGATTGCTCCTGCCTGTCAGGGTGAAGGTCCGGGCGGCCGGCGGTCTCAAGGAGCTTTCAGTGAACGTTTGGGTCAAGCCCCCGCTTTGGCCCTGGTACCTTAGAACCTCCGTGAGAATCCCCAAAGTTAAAAAGCAGAGCGGGAAGGAAGCCGGTGGAGGTGCGTCCACAGCTGCACCCCGTGAAGACGCAGTGCCGAAAGAACGTCCGGAGAGGGCCGCCGGTAGGGACGAGCGATCGCTCTCGGAAAGCCTGAGGCGAGCGCGGGACGGAATCGCGTCGTTCAAGAACGCTTACCCGGATGTGAAAGAGGCCCTCTCGCTGGCCATGGAAGCCGCGACTTTCGAGAGTGTGAAGCTCACCGGCAAGGTGGGCACAGGAGAGGCCTCCGACACGGCGATTCTTTGCGGGACCATCAATATGCTGGCGGGAGTCTTCGTAAGCGTTGCCCAACGGAAGGGAACGCGCTTTCGAAGGAAGCCCCTTATCCGCGTGGATCCCGTTTTCTCCGGAGTACATCTCTCGTTCCTGGCCGAAGTGGAAACTTCGTTCACTCTTGCCCGCGTTCTCTACGTTTCCGGAAAGATGACACGCTACCTGAAAACCGCCCGGGCGGGCGAGAAAAGAGAACGCGCTATCTTCTCGCGAGAGAGTGGAATACTAAACTGACCGGGTTCACTGCAAGTCAAGGAGGTCCTTTTCATGATGGGACACCCAATTGAAAGCCTTATGAGGACGACAATGGAAAGCCTGAAGTCCATGGTGGACGTGAACACAGTTGTCGGCGAGCCTGTTGAGACCAAGGACGGAACAGTAATAATACCTGTGTCCAGGGTGTCCTTTGGATTCGTCGCCGGAGGCGGCGACGAGACCGGCGGCGGCGAAACGAACCGGGCGGATTCATCCCAAGGGCAGGAAGACTACGCCCAGTCAGGTGAAGCGGGTACCGCGCCCTTTACCGGAGGGTCGGGAGCCGGCGTGTCAGTCAAGCCCGTAGGTTTCCTGGTGGTTGGACTTAGGAAAGTGAGGTTCATCCCCGTGGACAACCGGGCCATCTACGATCGCTTGCTGGATGAGGCCCCCGAACTGCTGGATAGGTTTGCGGGCGCAATTGGAGGCCGAGAAGGCGCAGGCGAGATCGTGGACCGGATAAAGAACGTGATGACGAGAAGAGGTTCGAACCGGGGCCACGAATATGAGGATGATCGGGGAGAGGGTCATTACGGCGAAGGCAGGACGGTAGTCGTGCGGGACGATAACCACTATCGCCGGCACGACCGGAACGGGAGATAGAGGGAGATGCGACCTCTATGGAACGGGACCATCGCCTTTGGGCTGGTGGTGATCCCCGTCAGGCTGTACGCGGCCACGGAGAGGAAGTCCGTGAGCTTCCACCTCCTTCACAAAGAGTGCAACACTCCGGTTAAGTACATGAAGTGGTGTCCCACTTGTCAAAGAGAGCTCCGCCAGGAAGAAATCACGAAGGCCTATGAATACCAGCCGGGACAACACGTCGTTATCACCGAAGAAGAGATGGAGGCCATTCCGGGTCCCTCGGCTCACGTCATCGAGATCCTGGATTTCGTGACCCTTGATGACGTGGACCCCGTCTACTACGAAAAGAGCTTCTTTCTGGAGCCTCGCGAAGGCGCGGAGAAAGCCTACTCGCTGCTTCTCAGGTCCATGCGCGAACAGGGCAAAGTGGCACTGGCCAGAGTGGCTATCAGGGCCAAGGAGACGCTGGCCGTCGTGAGGACCTACAAAGACAAATTCATCCTCCTGGAGACCATGTTTTGGGCGGATGAAGTGAGATCCGGCGAAGAACTGAACATCCCCGCGGAGAGCGAAATCGGCGACCGCGAGCTCGCCATGGCAAGAACGCTGATAGACACGCTCTCGACCGACTTCGAGCCCACAAGGTACCGTAGCCGGCAGAGGGAAGCCATGTCTGAACTCATTCAGAAGAAGATCCAGGGCAAAGAAGTCGTCAAGGAGCCCGAAGTCGGAGCCCAGGTTATTGACCTCATGGAAGCCCTTCGTAGGAGCGTCGAGAAGGCCAAAGGCGGGAAAACGCCGCCTGCGGCGGGGACCGGTGCCGGGCCGCGGAGGCGAAGGAAGGCATCGGGGGAAACCCGCGTAACCCGTGAAGCCCGGGAGGACCGGGAGAGTGCAGCGCCGCCGCCTTCTTGAGGACGAATCCGTTTTCGGCATGCCCAGGCTAAGGCCCATGCTGGCCTCGGTTGCCGACGCCCCGTTTGACGATGATACTTGGGTTTTCGAGGTGAAGTGGGACGGCTACAGGTGCTTGGCCTACGTTTTAGGCGAAGATGTCTACCTCGACTCAAGAAACGGCAAGCCCCTCTTGCCGCAGTTTCCCGGCCTAAAGGAGATTCCCCGAGCGATAGATGCCCACTCGGCCCTCCTGGACGGCGAGATCGTGGCGATAAGGGAAGGACGAGTGGACTTTTCCTATCTCCGGACCGGTCCTCCGTCGGTGACCTTCGTGGCCTTCGACATCCTCTCTGTGGACGGCCGTCACATGTGGGACCTCCCGCTGGCTGAACGAAAAAGCGAGCTTAACCGGGTCGTCCGGTCCGTGGGACCGGTTGTGGTCTCGGAAGTCGTTGACGGGCGCGGCAAGGACCTTTTTGAGTGGGCCCGGGATCAAGGCCTTGAGGGTATCATGGCCAAGCGGAAGGACAGCGTCTACCGTCCCGGCGAGCGCACTGACGATTGGCTCAAGGTGAAGAACGTGCAGGAGGGGGCTTTCTGGGTGTTGGGATACGTGCCCTCTCCCGGACGGGTGGTCGGTTCCCTTGTCCTCGCCGAAAGGCTCGATGACGGCTTTCTGTTGGTGGGGCGGGTTTCATCGGGTCTCAACCGGGAATACGAACGCGAGATCCTGGAGGAGTTGGAGCCTCTGGCTTTCGAGGAGCTGATCTCGCGCTCCGGCATCATGTACGATGCCCCGTCAAGGAGGGAGACCCAGAAAATCCGCTGGGTAAAGCCTTACTACGGGGTTCAGGTGAGTTTCACCGAAATGACCCGTGAAAGGAAACTGAGGCATCCCGTATTCAGAGGCCTCGTGGACGGTGAACAAGATGCCGGTTGACGAAGCGACCCTGGTAAGGGTGGGGGAGCGTGAGGTCCGGCTCACTCACCTTGACAAGGTGTACTGGCCCGAGGACGGCTACACCAAGCGGGACTTAATCGAATACTACTTCAGCGTGTCGCAGTACATCCTCCCGCACCTCAGGGACAGGCCGCTCTCGCTGGTCCGCTTCCCAGGGGGCGTCGAAGGGGAGGGGTTCTATCAGAAGGACGCGCCTCAGGGGATGCCGGACTGGGTGAGGGTTGTTCCCATCCAATCCAAGGGGAAAGGAGGATACATCAATTTCATCCTCTGCGACACGGTCGAGACACTGGTCTGGATGGCAAACTCGGGCGTCGTCGAGATAAACCCTTGGCTTTCCAGGTACACGAATCTTGATTACCCTGATTTCGCGATCTTTGACATCGATCCGTCGGAAGGGTCGACTTGGGAAGATGTGCAAATAGTGGCAAAACTGGTTAGGAGCCTCCTCGACCAATGGAACCTTGTCGGCTTTCCGAAAGTCTCGGGGGCGACCGGCTTGCATATCTACGTTCCCGTGGAGCCCAAGTACACGTATAAGGAAATTCAGGCTTTCCTCATGTATGGCGCCATGCTAATCCGCGGCGCCTATCCCGAAAAAGTGACTTTGGAACGCAAGGTCAAAGATAGATACGGAAAGGTGTACATCGACTATCCGCAAAACGCGAGGGGCCAGACCATCGGGTCGGTATACGGTGTGAGGGCCACGCGGGGCGCTCCCGTGTCCATGCCGATCTTGTGGGATGAACTGGACGGTGTGACACCCCAGTCGTGGAACCTGAAGACGGCCTTATCCAGGCTAGAGAGCACCGGCGATCTATTCTTCCCCGTCATTTCCACAAAGCAGAACATAGACTCGGTTCTGAAAGCGGCCCTGGCAGGGAAACATAATTAGGCTACCGCCCGAAGGAGGGAACCTTCTTTGGGTAGACGACGTAAGAGGCCGCTCAATCCAGACGCTGTTCGTGCTCTTGACAGGCTGAAGTACGAAGTCGCTCAAGAGATAGGGTACGTCCGGGGCGGAGGTCCGCCGGACCAGGACCTCAGACAGAACCTTGACCGGATGAAGTTCGAGGTAGCCGATGAGCTGGGTCTCCTCGGAAAGCTGAATACCGTAGGCTGGGGCGACATGACCTCACGCGAATGCGGTAGGATCGGCGGACGACTGGGTGGCCGGCTGGGCGGACAGATGGTCAAGAGGATGATCGAGTACGCCGAGGCCCACATGGCCAAGGACCAAAGCGGGCGGTAGCAAACCCAAGTCCCCCCGGTTTCCCGGGGGG
>CAZYFG010000054.1:4768-11652 GCA_964646835.1 uncultured Eubacteriales bacterium
GAGAGAGCATGAATTTCGTTTGGATGTTTCTTGTATGTGCCGGTTGCGTCGTGGCGGTCGTTACCGGGAACGTTGATCCCATGATGTCCTCGGTCCTGGACGGGATTGCGGGCGCCGTTGAACTGGTCATCGGGCTCATAGGGGTTTTCTGCCTGTGGGTGGGCATTGAAAAACTGGCCGAGGAGTCGGGCCTTCTGGACGCGCTGGCCAAGGTGGCAAGCCCGGTCTTTTCCAGGCTGTTCCCGGCCCTCCGGACGAAGGGCCCGGCGCTCGGGACGGTAACGGCCTCAGTAATGTCCAACGTCCTGGGGCTTTCGTCCTCGACGCCCCTGGGCCTTAAGGCCATGTCTGAGATGAAGGAACTCTTCGGAGAACGACAGGAAGGGTTCGACGCCATGGCCACGCTCATCATCTTCAACGCCGCCGGTTTCTGCGTGTTCCCCTCCAGCGTCATTGCTCTCAGGGCCGCGCTGGGTTCCAGAGCGCCGGCTGTCATAGCGGGACCGGCCGCTCTGGCGGGCATGGCCGCGACGGCAGGAGGGCTTTTTGCATACCGAATGCTCACGCGCAAGGGAAGGGACGGTGGTCGCAGGTGGTGATTCTGTCGGCCCTCGGTACATACGCCTTCCCGGTCATACTGCTGGGCGTTCCCTTGTACGCGGCGGCGCGAGGCGTCAGGGTATATGAGACTTTCGTGAGAGGCGCTGAAGAAGGGTTCAAGATCGCTCTCAGTACCTTGCCTTACCTGGTAGCCGTGTTTGCCGCGATCTCTTGTTTCAGAGGTTCCGGGGCGCTGGACTTCTTTGCGTCCAAGATGGGGACAGTGCTCAAGCCCCTGGGGGTTCCTGCGGACATGGTGCCTCTCATTCTGATGCGTCCGGTGAGCGGGAGCGGAGCTTTGGCCCTCACGGGCGATCTCTTGCGCCGATACGGCCCCGACACGCCCATGGGGCTTTTGGCCTCGATCCTGCAAGGCGCCACCGACACGACGTTCTACGTGGTGACGCTGTACTTCGGGTCGGTAGGAGTGAAAAAGACGCGACAAGTACTGGCGTCCTGCCTCATCGGCGACGCCTGCGGTTTCCTGGTAGGTTTCTTGGCCTGGCGGTTCCTGTTGAGCTAGCCCGCCAATCTGGCTTCCCGGACGCTGAAGCCATTGGCCGTCAGCGTGTTCATGAGCTGCTTGAGCCGGTCGGTCCTCACGGTAAGCTCTACGAACTTAAGGTCCGCGACTTCGGGATCGAAGGTGACGATGCCCAGTATGTCGGCGTCCTGGTTGGAGATGAGGGCCGTCAGTTTCGAGAGGTCGCCCTTGAAGTCGGTGACCGCTATGGCCAAGCGGTGAGCCTTCTTGGTAACGCCGGCATTCTTCAGGTAGGCGTTCAGCATGCTGTTTCTTGTAACGATCCCCAGGAAGCGGTCCTCCGAAAGGACGGGCAAGAAGTCGTATCTGGAGTCCAGGAACTTGTAGAGCACTTCGTCCAAAAGGTCCGTGCTGTGCGCAATCTGGACCTCGCTGATGATGTGGTCTTTCACGAAATTGGACCTAAGGAACGCGGTCCGTTCGGCCTCATTCCCCTTGAAAAAGCGTTCAAATATCCTGCGTCTTGTGATGACGCCCAGGAACTTGTTGCCCTCCAGAACGGGGAGAGTAGTGAAGCCCAAAGACTCAAGGTCTCCCAAGGCCTTTTCCAGGGTATCGTCTGGCGCCACCGAGTGCACGTCGGGCCTGGCCGTCATGAGCGCTTGGATGATCATCGTCCGTTCCTCTCCTCGCCGGTCTTCTCGTACAAAGGTTCGTCGTAAACCCCCCGATATCCTGCTTCCGGCCCGGAGGAGTTGTCCCGCGAGGGGCTTGGGCGGTATCATGAGGTGATCTTGGATAAGGAGGCGCGTTCATTGAAGGTTGAGGCCAGACTCAAGGAACTGGGGATAGAGATCCCCGAAGTCGCGAAGCCGGTTGCCGCGTATGTGCCTGCCGTGTTGGCGGGCAAATGGGTGTACATATCGGGTCAGCTCCCGTTCAAGCAGGGGAAACTCGAAAGGACAGGCAAGGTGGGCAGGGAAGTCACCTTGGAGGAAGCACAAGCCGATGCCGCAACGTGCGCGGTCAACTGCATCGCCGCTTTGAGGAGCGTGGCGGGAGACCTCGACAACGTGGAGAGAATAGTGAAGGTGACCGGGTTTGTCGCGTCCGCGCCCGGGTTCAACGACCAGCCGAAGGTAGTGAACGGAGCATCGGAACTCCTGGGCAAGGCTTTCGGTGAGGCCGGGCTGCATGCCAGAGCCGCGGTCGGAGTCGCCGAGCTGCCCCTTAACGCATGCGTGGAGGTAGAACTGATAGCCCTCCTGAAGTAGAGGGATCCGTAGTGGGAAAAGAGCAAGGTGGAGAGAACTTACCCGGTGAAGAGCGGCTCTCCAGGTTTCTGGCGCGGTCCGGCGTGGCTTCGAGACGCCATGTGGACGCCCTCATATCGGAAGGGCGAGTCACGGTAGACGGCAAGGTGGCGGTCTTGGGCCAAAAGATCCGACCGGGCAGGGACAGGGTGTTCCTTGACGGTCGGGAAGTCGGCCGGCCGGAGAGGTCCGTGTACATAATGCTTCACAAGCCGCCGGGGTATCTCTCCACCTGTGACGATCCTCGAGGTAGACGGACAGTGATGTCACTGGTGGAGGGCGTGCCCGAGAGGGTGTTTCCTGTGGGCCGGCTTGACTACGATGCCGAAGGGCTGCTCCTCCTTACTAACGACGGCGACCTCGCTTACCTTCTCACCCACCCGAAGCACAGAGTGATCAAAGAGTATGTAGTCCTGGTGGATGGGCCACGGGACGAAAGCAAGATCCGTGAGATTCTTTCAGGTATAATCGTTGAAGGCAAGAGAGTTAAAGCGGACTATGCCCGGTTTCAGGGCGGCGAGGGCCGGCCGCTCAAGCTCGTCATCGGTGTGCATGAAGGTCAGAAGCACTTGGTGAAGCATATATGCCGGTCCGTCGGGTACTCGGTGAAGAGGCTCAAGCGCCTGAAGCTGGGACCGCTCAGCTTGGGTTCCCTCGATAGAGGGGCGTGGCGGCACCTCACTGCCGGCGAGGTCCAAGCCCTGTACGCTGAAGCACGGAAGGGTTGGGAAGGGGAGCGCGACAAGTGACACAAACCGAGAATGATGGCGTGGTGTTCAAGACTTCCCAGGACGTTAAGGAGTACACACCGAGCCGGAACAGGCTCTTCTCGGCTACCCATGAGGAAATACGCGGATGCGCGACTGCCGACGTTTACTTCGTACGCACGCAAGAGATCCTCGAACTGGAAGGCAAGGACCAGACTGTCGTGACCGCCGAGATCTTCTCGGGCAAGTCAGGGATACTGGCCGGGACGGCGGAGTGTCTGGAGCTCTTGAGAGGACTGCCCCTTGAGATATGGGGAGTTCCGGAAGGCGAGCCGTTTTCCGAGAAAGACACGGTTCTGAGGATTACGGGACCCTACTCGCTCTTCGGGCCATACGAAACGGCTCTCTTGGGCATCCTGGCGAGCTCGTCGGGTTGGGCCACTGCGGCGAGGGAGTGCCGGAACGCGGTTCCCGACGCCCCGTTCTACTGCTTCGGCGCCAGGCACATCCACCCGGCCGTTGCCCCGGTGATGGAGCGGGCCGCCGTGATCGGCGGAGCCGACGGCGCCGCCTGCATCCTTGGAGCCAAACTGGCGGGGCTGGAGCCCGTGGGCACCATCCCCCATGCCCTGGTCCTGATCTTGGGCGATACCGTAAAGACGGCAACGGCCTACCACACACACATGCCTCCCGACGCGCCCCGGACGATCCTCGTTGACACCTTCCACGACGAACCGGAGGAAGCCTTGAGAGTGGCCGAGGCTTTGGGCAAGGATCTAGGCGCGGTCAGGCTCGACACTCCTTCCGAGCGCGGCGGCGTCACGGAAGGGCTGGTGCGCGAGGTGAGAGCCAGGCTCGACCTGGCCGGGTTCCGTCACGTCAAGATTTTTGTCTCAGGCGGCCTGAATCCTGAGAGGATGCAGAAACTCAGGGAGGCCGGCGCCGACGCGTTCGGAGTGGGGCACTACATCTCGTCGGCAAAGCCGCTGGACATGACCATGGACATCAAGGCCATCGAAGGACGGCCCATCGCGAAACGGGGTCGGATCCCGGGGCTCTTGCACAACCCCAGGCTCAGAAAGCTCACTTAGCTAACTCAGCCCGGCGGTCCCGGCGGCCAAAAGATGATGCCCGCGATCCCGTAGAGGACGACCGCCAGGGACGTGTACTTGAGGAATGTGGCGAGAGCGGCAAGGAAAGCCCTGTTAAGGTTGGCGTTGGCCAGAGCCACCGCCTGGGGCTGCCTCGAGGGTAGCCCGCTAAATGCCGAACAAGCTATGGCCGAAAGCAGGAAAACGAGAAAGGCCGTGAAAGTAATTACCCAAGCGAGATCTTTGTTGCGCTCAAACTGCATCTGTTGGCCCTCCCCAGTGGTCCTACAGGTGAGTATTCCAAGAGGGGGTTGACCCTAACCTAAGACAAAGCCGAATATCGCAGACGTTCAGGTGCCCGCGAGGGAGAATAGGGAAGTCCGGTGATGCGCATGGGATGCGCGAGTCCGGCGCGGTGCCGCCACTGTAACCGGGGAGCCGACCGCCGATGCCACTGAAACGGAGTTTCGGGAAGGCGCGGGAGGCCAGGATCCGGTAGCCAGGAGACCTGCCTGAACGTTCCGTTACCTAGCCTTCGAGCGAAAGGGGGGAACGCTTCAGTGCGTACGCGTATACCCCCGGCCAATGGCCGGGGTTTTCCGTAGGATGGGGTCTTGGATCAGGTGCTGAATGAGGGATTGGATGCGGTATTGGCTCAGGTACTAGATGGCAGCTCGGATTGGTTTTCTTGATAAGGAGGTTCAACATTCGTGACACGGATCACCGGCGCCCCCAACAGGGTGTTTCGCAAGTCTCTGATTCTTGTCTTGGCATTGTCCCTCGCGTTGACCGTAGGCGCCTTCACGGCGGGCTGTTCCCGCGGTCCCAAGACCTACACGGACGGTCTTGGAAGGACCGTTTCCCTGAAAGGAACCCCAAAAAGGATCGTATCTCTTTCTCCGGCGCTCACCGAGGCCGTGTTCTCCCTGGGAGCCGGCGACCGCTTGGTGGGAGTCAGCACGTTCTGCAATAGACCTGCAGAGGCTCTCGAGATAGAGAAAGTCGGTGACGCCTTCGCGCTCAATACCGAGATACTGGTTTCGCTAAAGCCCGACCTCGTCTTGGTGGCCGGCACCCGCGATCACGAGACCCAGGTTGAGAAGGATCTCGCCCGTCTAGGGATCCCCACGTGGGCTTCCGGCCCATCCACCGTGGCCGAAGTCCTTGAGGATATCAAGGCCCTCTCAGAAGTCTTGGGAGTGCAGAAGAAGGGCGACGAGCTCGTGGCTGCGCTTGAGAAAGAGCTGGAGACCGCCAGGGCCGCCTTTCCCGAAGGGGAGAAACCCAAGGTGTTCATGACTTTCGACGCCGACCTATGGACGTCGGGCGGAGGATCCTTCATCGACGACGTGATCGCTGCCGCAGGCGGCACCAACATTGCCGGCGATGTGAAAGAGCAGTACTTGCAGCTCAGCATGGAGGACCTCTTGGCCAAGGATCCTGACGTCATCCTGGTCGCGATACCCGAGGACCAGGCGAGCCCCCTGATGTCAAGGCCCGGGTGGTCTTCGCTCAGGGCGGTGAAGGAAGGAAAGGTGTTTTTCCCCAACCCGGACTTGGTGTCTCGTCCCGGTCCCGCTGTCGTTGAAGGGGTCAAGGAGATCGCCGCTTGGCTTAGAGGTGAATAAGTGATCGGTTGCGGGCTTGCCGTGAAGAGGCTCCCGCAATCTATGTCATGATTGTGCGAGGAGGTGGAGGTCTATGGCACAGGATCGCGCCGCAAGAAACCGGAGGCTCCTTGCCGTAGGCCTCCTTTTCCTGGTCGCCGGCGTCTTCATGGGCCTTTCGTTGGGTTCCGTATCTCTGCCCCTGGGGTACGTGCTGAAAGCCCTCGCGAAAGGGCCCTCATCTTTGGCCGGGATCCCTACGGGAGATGAAACGGCCGACCTGGCAGGCACCATCGTATGGACCTTGCGGTTTCCGCGGGTCCTCCTCGCCTTCATCGAAGGTGCCGGCCTGGGTGTTGCCGGTTCCGTCATGCAGGGATTGTTCAGAAACCCGATGGCCGACCCGTATGTGCTGGGCGTGTCATCGGGAGCGTCATTAGGTGCCGTGCTCGGGATCGCGCTGGGTCTTGGGGGGGCTCTCGGGGTGTGGTCCCTTCCGGCCCTGGCTTTCGCGGGCGCATTGGGTTCGGCCGCACTGGTCTACAGGCTTTCGACCTACCGCAAGCGGACCGATACATGGACACTGCTGCTCGCGGGCATCGCCGTCTCAAGTCTCATCTCTTCCATCATAGCGTTCATCATGGTCATCGCGCGCGAGCGTGTTGATGAGATCGTGTTCTGGACCTTGGGGGCATTGTCGAGGGCTTCATGGATGAGCGTAGCGGCCTCCCTGGCCTACACTCTCCCCGGGCTCTGGGTGATCCTGAGGCACGCGCGAGCGTTGAATGCTCTTTCCTTTGGAGAGGAACCGGCTTTCCACATGGGAGTGCCGGTCGAGGAGTCAAAGCGTACCCTCCTCTGGACCGCGTCATTGGTCGTAGCGGGCGGAGTCGCCTTCACGGGCCCCATCGGGTTCATCGGGCTCATCGTGCCTCACGGGGTGAGGCTCATATCAGGTCCCGACCACAGGTGGCTCATGCCCCTTTCGGGGCTTTTCGGCGGGAACGCGCTCTTGCTCGCCGACTTGGCAGCCCGTACTATCGCCCCGCCCAGGGAGATGCCCGTAGGAGTAATAACTGCCC
>CAZYFG010000055.1:0-1698 GCA_964646835.1 uncultured Eubacteriales bacterium
ATCCTGCCTGCTAGATCTCGTGCTATGCGTAGCGAGTTTCCTGCTCCCGAAAAGCAGTATATCACGGTCTTTGAGGTTCCCATTGCCCTTCCTCCTCCCAAATTCACGGTGGGTTCAGTCCGGGCCCTCTACGGCCCGCTCGGGCAGATGCCTTGCCTCCCTCGCTGCCTCATCACACCACGAGATCCAGGACTGGTGGTACAGGATCCCAGCGCGAAGGGTAAGGAGCTTGATCCGGAAATCCCTTGCCTCTTCCGCCGGCATTGCGTCGGCCATGTCGGATGCTCCCGCCAGCGCTTCCTGATACTCCACCAACACCTTCTCGTGCTGCTTCTTCCGGTCTTCAATGACGCTCAGGATCTCCCTGTTCAGCAACTTCGATGCGAAATACACTTTCACCATGAGAGGCTCACGCTGGGGGATCAAACCGGCCGGCTCTTTAAGCCACCGGGTGAGCTCTTGCCGACCAGCGTCGGTGATGTGATAGACCTTGTTCCGAGTCTGTACGTCGCAGGTGATGAGGCCCTGTTCCTGCATCTGCTTCAAGGTCGGATATATCTGGCTGAGTTCGGCGCGCCAGAAATGACTGATCGCCCCGTCAACCACCTTTTTCAGATCGTAGCCTGTCAACGGTTTCTCACTGAGGCTTCCCAGCAACACGTGCTTTAGGGACACTGTGACTTCTCCTTTCACTAGTTATATAAACACTTATATAACCGTTTATAGTCTATACCCGCATTGAGAGATGGCAAGGCTTTTGGCGGATCTCTTCCGAGATAATGCGGAAGGGAGAAGAGGCGAGGGGTCGGAGCAGTCACGCCCAAGCTCGAAGTGCCCGGACTAGGCAGGGATCTAGATCAGCGGTGGTACGGCTCCCCTCTCGCTATCCTGAACGCCCTGTACAACTGCTCCGCGACCAGCATCGGCATGAATTGGTGAGGGAAAGTCATCGGGCCAATCGACAGCCGTAACCGGGCGCGTGAAAGGACTTCCGGCGCCAGCCCGGTGGTGCCACCGATCACAAGTGCTAAGTTGGACTCACCGGAAAGGGCACGTTCCTGAATCCACTGGCTGAGGTCTTCAGACGACATCTGAGTGCCATGGATGTCCAGAACAACCACGTATTCGTTCTCTCGCAGCGTCCGCAGGATGCGTTCCGCCTCAACCTGTCGGGCCAGAGCGAGCTGTTTTTCGGAAAGCGTCTCGGGGACAGGCTCGTCCTGCAGTTCGACCAGTTCCACATGAGCATACGGTCTCAGGCGCTGAAGGTACTCGCTTACGCCTTCCCGCAGGTATCTCTCCCGCACCTTGCCGACAAGGATGATCCGTATGCGCATTCATCTTCCTCCAACCCAGAGTCGCGGTTTTGGGGGTCCACTTGCAGTATTGTATCACCGCTGCAGGCCAGGCCTCGCTGAGATGACCTACCGGTTGAACGAGGTGTCCATCTCGATGAGCATGTGAGAATGTCAGGAGATTCACGCAACGAGATCGCACCTTGACATGATCACGAACCACAAATATGTTTCATCTAGGTGGTGGACACCATGAACCGCTCCAGCGGCAACCGAGAGAAACTCAAAGCGATAACCGTGAGACTTCCACAAAGCGTCTACACCACAATCCACGACTACGCGGCCAGTCAGGGAGTGTCCATGAACATGATCATCTCTGACGCGATCACCGAGCTTAGGGTTA
>CAZYFG010000055.1:1708-11412 GCA_964646835.1 uncultured Eubacteriales bacterium
TGGCTCTCGAACGCATTCGCCTCCTCCATCAACGCCAACGAGAGAGGCGAGGGCCAGTTAGCGACTCTGTGGAGTTGTTGCGGGAAATGCGGTCCGGCTGTTAGCCTAGGCTGCAGCCAGCACATATCCGTTGATCCAGGTCTTGTCGAGGGCTTTCACCACTACTCTCTCAGCGCAGCACCCTGAGGTGGAGTCCCCGTGGACCCTCCCCCACCTCAGCACTCTCCCGAGTATGCTATTATGGCGGCAGGCACACTCAAGCCGGGCACTAACAAGGAGGTCGCTCATCCTCGTGTCTGAGAGAACCGTGCTCATAGCCGACGATGAAGACCACATAAGGGAACTGGTCAAGCTCTACCTAACCAACGAGGGGTTCCGCGTCATTCTGGCCAAGACCGGCACCGAAGCCCTGAAAGCATGGCGTGAACAGGCGCCTAGTCTGGTCATCCTCGACATCATGATGCCCGAACTGGACGGCCGGGAAGTGCTGAAACAGATCCGCAAGGAACGCAAGACACCCGTCATCATGCTCACGGCGAAAGACGCCGAGATGGACAAGGTCTATGGCTTGGAACTGGGCGCGGATGACTACGTGACCAAACCGTTCAGCCCCCGCGAACTGGTGTCAAGGGTAAAGGCAGTCCTCAGGCGGGCGGAAGAACCGGCGCCCGAAGCCGTCTCATATCCCGGCCTCACGATAAACAAGGAGTCCCGCGAGGTAATTGTGTCAGGTCAAAGGATGACCCTTCCGCCCAAGGAGTTCGACCTGCTCTGGCTCCTGGCGACCAACCCCAACAAGGTCTTCTCCAGGGAGTACCTCCTGGAGACGGTTTGGGAGTACACCTACTTTGGCGATATCCGGACCGTGGATGTCCACGTCCGGCGCCTCAGGCAGAAGATCGAGAAGGACCCCGAGCACCCCGAGTACATCAAGACCGCTTGGGGCGTCGGGTACAAGTTTGAGTATCACGGAACTGACAGCAAGAGCGGGGGCTAGCGTATCCAAAGGCGAACCCGGTAAGCCAGGCGCAAGGCTCACGCGAAAGGAGCGATACCTGAGAGGTGTCTCTTCGAGGTAGGCTAATGGCGACCTTCGTCGTCATCATATTGCTGGTCGGCCTGGTAATGGGCGCTTACCAGTCACGCCTCCTCAACAACTACTTCCGCGGGATCGCCTCCAATCAGTTGGTCCAGCAGGCCCGCAACATGGAGCTCCTCATCGCGCGCCTGTCGGTGTCGCCGCCATCCGACACGGCCGTCGTCAGGAACCTGGTCTCAGTCATCAGTTCGGTAACTTCGTCCAGAGTGCTTGTGACCGACACTCGCGCGACCATCATCGTCGATTCTTCCGACGGGCAACTGGTGGGGCAAACGGTGGCTTCCCAGTACCTGATGCGCACATTGAGGCACGGCGAGACCGAGACATTCGACTTCCCGAGCGCAGGGACCGACGCGGTAGGCGCGGCAGTTCCCTGGCGCACGGGCAACTTCATCACAGGCGCCATGATCTTCATCAAGCCGCTATCGGCAGTGGCGAGGCAGTCGACGCTCGAGGCTGCCCGATTCATGCTCCGGGCCGGCCTCTTCGCGGCGGCCGTGGCCCTTCTCCTTTCCTACTTCCTGGCATCCAACATAACCGACCCGCTCAGGAGGATGTCCCAAGTCGCCCGGTCAATCTCCAAGGGCGACTTCCGCCAGCGGGTTGACATCGACTCCAAAGACGAGCTCGGAGACTTGGCTCAGGCCATGAACTCCATGTCCAGAGAGATATCCGTCCTGGTGGACAACCTGACGCAGGAGAAGGAGAAACTCAGGGCTCTCGCCGAGGAGAGGCAGAACATGATGTCCGACATTTCCCACGACCTCCGCACTCCCATCACGTCCATCAGGGGATTCGTGGAGGCTCTCCAGGACGGCGTTATCAAAGACCCCGAAGAGCAGCATCGCACGCTGGAGATAATCCACGATGAGTCGGAAAGGCTGTCGCGCCTTGTTGAAGACCTCTTCTACCTGGCCCGGCTCGAAGCCGGCGACATCCCCGTGGAGATGGCCCCCCTGGACTTCGCGGATGTCGTCCGTAGCAGCATGAACACCGTTCGCCCACAGTCTCTTGAGAAGAACATTGACCTCCGATTCAGCGCCGACGATGCCGCTTCATCAGGAAAGGCCATGGTCCACGGCTCGGCCGACAGGCTGACCAGAGCAGTACTGAACCTCCTGGACAACGCCATCAAGTACTCTCCTGAGGGGGGAAAGGTGGAGGTAACCCTCACTATGGTAGCACCGGGCTGCGTCATCTTGACGGTCTCCGATCAAGGCCCCGGCATTCCCGAAGATGCCCTCCCCCACATTTTCGAGCGCTTTTACCGGGCCGACAAATCCCGGGCGCGGATGAAGTCCAGCGCCGGATTGGGCCTCTCCATCGCCAAGTTCATCGTTGACCAGCACGGCGGCAGTCTGTCGGTTCAGAGCGAGACAGGCCAAGGGACAACCATGCGGATGGAGCTGCCGCTCACCGGAGCTTAAGGGCCCCAATGACTCAACCGGTCGCATGCGAATCGAAAGCCAGCCCTGACCCGAAATCGACCTCAATGTGAAACCGCGTTCAGCTCAACCCCCCTCAGTCCAAAGCCCCCCTGGCAGCAGCTGCCTCCAATGTTAATGAACCGTTAACACCTATACCATTGTGTGTTCACACTTTCAGGCGACAATTGATACCAGAGGACCGATGATCTTTCGACCGCCCGGGGCTGACAGTTCAAGGGAAGCCAGGAGCAACGGGCGGAATCCACGGAAATGGAGGTGTCCAGTGGTGCATTCCAAGAAGCGAATCTTTCTTGTGCTGGTAGGCGCCTTGTGCGTCATTATCGGCATCGCCTCAATCGCGCTGGCCAACGAATCAACCGACGACGGGGAAACCCCCGCGCTGGGGTGGGGACACATGGGCAGAAGGCTGGCAGGCCGCCTGCCAAACCTGACCAGGGCACTCAGAGCCGGCCTCGGAAGGCGATTCGGTGAGGACGTACCTGCTCTAGCGGCAAACCCGCGACTGGCATTGGCCTACATCGCGGGCAAGACAGGCGTCCCGTTGGAGACGCTCCACCAGGAGTTCAAGGACGGCAAGACGCTTGAGGAGATAGCGGAAGCCTACGGAGTTGATTGGGCCGAGATTGAGGAAGCCGTAGCCTGCCCGGGACCCGGAGGCCGAATGTCCGAAGAGCGCTTGGAGATGGCCATCGAGCGGGTGACCGAGAGCATCGCCCGGACGACGGAACGGATGGAGACATTCCAGTCAAAGATCCCTGAGCACGAGGCGAGAATCGCTGAAATCGAAGACGAGACCCTCCGGGAGTTTGCTCAGAGACATCTGGACATCCTGAAAGAGCGGCACGAACTCAGCGACGATCACCTGGCCATACTGCAGCAGAGGCTGGAACTTCTCCAAGACCAGCTTGACTATGCCAAATCAAGGTAACCTGAATATCGTCCAAGCATAAGGGAATATGGATTCACTGGAGCAGGCCCGGGAGGAGCGGTGTCGGAGACAGTTTTTGGGGGTCGTGTTTCGAGATCAAAGTTGGCGTCAACTTGGTGTGCGGGCCTGCTCCGCCACCTTTCTCTTTTCCCCTGAATCGAGTCCAGCGGCGACACAAAGATCGCCCTGAAGGAGTTCTCCTCCAGAAAATCGAACATGGACTAGGCCATAGGAGGCGACGCCATGTTCGTTAGAGACGTGATGACACGCAACCCGGTATCCATCCACCCGGATGCAACCCTTCGTGAGCTCATCGCCCTCATGACCGATAAGACTTTCGAGGCGATACCCGTCCGGTCAAACGGCAAGGTCGTGGGTATCGTCACTGACTGGGACGTCGTGACCAGCGCTTCCGGATCGGGAGAACCGGGCTACCTGGACAAGGTGAAAGTCAAAGACATCATGACGGCCAATGTAAGGACTGTCTCCGAGAACGAAGTCATCGAGATGGCCGCCTACCACATGTATTTCCACGACCTGGACGCCCTGCCCGTCGTTGACGATGCGGGGAACTTGACCGCCATCGTCACCCAAAACGACGTGTTCAGGACACTGGTCTCGCTCATGGGGCTTCGGGCAAAGGGGACTCGCCTCACCGTCGAGATCCCTGACAGAGCAGGAGTACTCGCCGAGATAACCGGGATCGTCAAGGACTTCGGCATATCCATTGCCAGCCTCTCGACAAACCTGCCGCCCGGGGCGCCGACAGGCCAAGTCATATTGAGGGTCAAGACGGGCGAGGTAGACGACCTGGTGAAAGCCATATCGGCGAAGTACAAGGTAGTCCACGTATCCAAGACGTGGGAGTGAGTCGATAGGACGTCTGCCGGAGACCTGGGTATCTGCCGGGAATCTCTGCGGCTACCGGAGACCTAGGCATCTCGGGAGAACCTATGTGGACCGGACGCCTCCCAACCTCCTGGCGATGACTCCCCCGCCGTAGACAAGGTCGCCCTGGTAGAGAACTGCTGACTGACCCGGCGTTACCGCGAATTCCGGGCTGTCGAACCGGATGATGGCAGAGGTAAGCTCCTCGGGCCGCTCAGGCAGGGGTTCCATGGTGGCGTCCACTTCCTTCCCCCTGTACCTCACCATGCAAGTGCCGCGGACTGGACCTTTCAGCCGTTCTTCGGCGATGAGGTTCAGGCCTTCCACGACGCATCCCATGGAATACGCCTCGGACCGCGTCCCGACGACAACGGCGTTCCGTTCACGGTCGAGGTCCACCACATAGAGGGGTCGCCCTCCGGCCACGCCGAGACCCTTCCGCTGCCCTATCGTGTAGAACGGAAGGCCCGCGTGCCTACCCAGGACCTTCCCTGAAGTGTCCACAATTTCGCCCGGTTCAACCTCGAGACCCCGCTCCTCGAGGAACTCCCTGTAGGAGCCGGTCACAAAGCAGATCTCCTGGCTCTCGGGTTTGTCTGCCGTCCTTAGCCCCGCTTCGTGGGCAATTCGCCGGACTTCTTCCTTTGTAAGGTCGCCCAGCGGGAAAAGGGAGTGCCCCAGTTCGTCCTGGGTGAGCTGGTAGAGGGCGTAGCTCTGGTCTTTCTTCCGGTCGACTCCCCGAAGGAGCAACGCCCTGCTTTGATGGCTATCCCTGTGCCTCACCCTTGCGTAATGGCCGGTGGCAATGTACTCGCACCCAAGCTCCCTGGCTTTCCACAGGAGGTGGCCGAACTTCATAACCCGGTTACACTGAAGGCAGGGATTGGGAGTCCTTGCCAGCGAGTACTCCCTCACAAAGGGAAATATCACACTTTCAGAGAATTCTTCGACCAGATCTATAGTGTAGTGAGGGATCCCGAGGCTGTGGCAGATCCTCATGGCATCCTGAGCCATCTCAAGGGTGCAGCACGGAGCACGAGCCACATCCTGCGAAGGGGGGTTCGGAAGGAGCTTCATGGTAAGCCCAACGACGTCATACCCGCGTTGCTTGAGGAGTAAACACGCGACGGAGCTATCCACCCCGCCGGACATCGCCACAGCCACTCGTGTCGTCGCCAAGCACCACTCACACCTTTCCGGTCCCCGCTACGGACCCGGATGTTCTTCATGCGGACGTCCTATGCTCCGACGTTCCTTACCCGGACGTTCCTTCACCTGGATTCTATTTGACCCAACTGGCACGAGACAACCCCTGAAGGAGGTCATATGAGTATGTCCAGCGGGCTTAGGGTGTCCATTCTGGGAGGAGGCAGCGCTTACACTCCCGGCCTGATCGAGGGGTTTATCCGCATGAGGGAGACTGTCCCCCTGGAGAGACTGGTCCTCATGGACATAGACTCCAGGAAGCTGTCCGTAGTAGGGTCGATGGTCAAGAAGATGCTCGAAGTGGAGATGCCCGGCACCCGGGTAGACCTTACCCAAGACCGGTTGGACGCCATCCAGGATATGGACTTCATCTTGTGTCAGATCCGGGTGGGTGGCCTTGACGCGCGCCACCTTGACGAGTCCATCGCCGCGGAAATGGGCTTGGTCGGTCAAGAGACAACGGGCCCCGGCGGGTTCTCCATGGCTCTCCGCACGATCCCAGTGATGGTGGAAATAGCGCGGGACATCGAGCTTCATAACCCCCAAGCATGGCTCATCAACTACACGAACCCGACGGGTCTTGTCGCCGAGGCGATCTACAAGGCATGCCCGATCAAAGAGATATCCATCTGCGACGAGCCCATGATACTCCAGGAGGCCTTGGCGGGCTTCGTGGGGGTTTCCCCGAACGCCCTGTTCATGGACTACTTCGGCCTGAATCACCTGGGATGGGCCCGGAGGGTGATGCTCCGGGGAAACGACATCCTCCCCGTCTTGCGCCAAACCATGCAGGAGTCCTCAAGCCTGGACTTGGACAAGGTCTTCGGCAGCGCAGTCATGGCCGACCCAAAGGCCCAGATGGAACTCAAGAATACGCTCAGGATATTCCTGGAGACCGGACTCCTTCCTTCACCGTACCTCCAGTACTACTACTTCACCGATGAGATGATCGCGTACCAGGCCGCCTCAGGGAAAACCCGGGCCCAGGAAGTCATGGAACTGGAGAAGGCGATCCTGGCTGACCTTGAGGAGGTCACCGCCGGCAGGAAGGAACCGGAGCTGAAAAGAGGCGGAAAGTGGCACGCCGACATGATGATCGGGCTCCTTGGGGCGATCGCTCGAGACTCACGGTCAGTCTACACGGTCAACGTCCCAAACCGGGGCAGCATGCCTGAGATTCCCTACGACAAGATAGTCGAGGTACCGGCAATGGTAGACGCTTCAGGCGCCCACGCGCTTGCAGTAGGAAACATGCCTGCCTCCGTCCGCGGCCTTGTCCAGGCGGTGGCCGCGTACGAGGAACTGACGGTCAAGGCGGCCCTTCTGGGTTCTCGGAAGGACGCCTTGGATGCGCTAACGTGTCACCCGCTCGTCCCATCGAGGGAAATCGCCAAGAAGCTCTTGGACGCATACCTCCGCGCTCACAACAAGTACTTGCCCCAGTTCGGAGGCAAGCCCTGACCCGCGTAGGCGGAAGAGGCGCTCTGCCGGAAGAGCACACCGGCGGAAGAGGCACGCAGCGAAACAAAGAAACGAGACCCGGCTCCTTGAGGCTCCTTCAGGAGACCGGGTCCCGCGCTCTTTGAACACAGTCTACTTCATCCGCGTCATCCGCTTCACCAAGGATGTCAGGCCCACGGCCTACATCATGGGCATTCCTGCGCAGATGATCATGCCGATGGCGTTGTAGGGGATCTCCACCTCACGGAAGTCGTTCATGGTTTTTCCCATCGCGACGGTCACGCTGATGTAATCGGTCCCGGCAAAAGCCAGTACCCCCTGAACAACGGTCGTCATCATCTCCATGTCGGGACAGGGGCTCGGGCACGGAGGCCCTGGGTCCGGACAGGGACCCCTCAGATTCCGCTTAGCCTCTACATTATCCAGGCTGGAAACCCCGGGCCATACCGGACGGCCGGGACCGGAACCGAAGCCGGGACCTGGACAAGGGCCGGGACCGAAACCTGGGCCAAAGCCCGGACCGAGACCTGGACCGGGGTGTGTGCCAGGCATCTCAGCCATGAGAGCACCGTGCACGCCCATCAGGTAGACGGTAACCGGCATTCCTATACACGCCTGAAGTCTCTCCATAATCGTTCCTGGTAGTTGAAGCGCCGGCATAGACATTGCCAAATATCCCTCCTCGTCGGGCGATTCTCGTCAACATGTTATGTTGACTTAGCCCTCCGGGTGCCGGGATAGGCTCAACTCCTGGCTCTACTCTTTGTCGACTTCTCGAGGTGCAGTGCAGCGACCTTGCTCTTCACTTCGGCCAACTTGGGGCCATCAAGGGGGTAGTATCTCAAGACGACTATGGCCAAGGCGACGGCGCAGGCGGGGATTAGCGACATGAGGGCCCTGAGCCCCATGACGGCGCTCTCAGGCTGGACCGCCAGGTTGGCGTCGTAACCCGTGATGTTCAGCACTCTCCCCATTATCAGGGCGTTCATGGATATGCCCAACCTGATCATGAAGCCGTTCACTCCGAAGTACATGCCTTCCCTGCGGGAGCCGGTCTTGACCTCGTCTTCGTCTGCCACGTCGGCTATGAAAACGTCCAGGAGCACCATAATCCCCGCCAACCCGAACGACAGGAATACGGCGATCAGCACTCCTTGGAGGAACGTACGCGCGAAGAAAAACGGGATAAGCCCCGCGGCGTAACAGAGACTCGCCCTGATCCCCGCTTTCTTGGGGCCGATGTTCGAGGTGATCCTCCCCCAGACGTACGCGAAGGGGATGGCCGCGACAAACAAGGCGCCCAGTATAATTGAGGTCTGGTTCTGATCGGCGTTCAAGGCATACTTGGTGTAGAACGGCGCGACCGCCTGCAGTCCCACAAACGTGTACTGGATGAGCAGGGCCGGGATGAGGTAAGTGATAAAGGATTTGTTGATGTATGTGGCCTTAAGAGCTTGAACAAAGCCGAGGCCTTCGTCTCTTGCGAACTCGGGTCTCTCCCGGGCCCCCCAAAGGGTTACGTACATGGTTACTAGGCCGATGACGCCGAACAGGATCCCCATGGCCTTCCACCCAATGCTTGCCGACAACGCGCTGGGCAGGGCGACTCCAAGGATGAGTCCGAGGATTCCGAGAATCTGGCGCACTGCCGAGACCCTCGCCCTATCCTTCAAATCCGGGTACATCTCGGGAAAGAGCGCGGTCCAGTTCAAGGCCACGATGGTGAACAGACCGTCAAAGACGAAGATGACTGCGAAGTAGTAGAGGTAGAGAGACCGGGATTCGCCTGCGGCGAAGGGCGGCATCCACAGGAGGGTGAAGGCCAGGCACAGGGGCAGCGTAAGGAAAAGGATGTACGGTATCCTTCTCCCCCACCGGGTCCTGGTCTTGTCGGATATCTGGCCGAACAGAGGGTCGTTCACGGCATTCCAGACGCCGTACCAGGTCATCACGGTCATGATCAAAGTTGACGGAACCTTCAAGACGTCCACGTAGTAGAAGATGGCGAAGGCGCTCACTGTCTGTCCCAAAACGGAGCACGAGAAGTTGCCCAGGCTGTACGCAAAGTCCTTCCACTTCTGCATGGAGACTGCCTCCCGTCGGGTGCCGGGGCCCGCGTGGCCCGCCCGCGAATCATCACATGAACAGGGACTCCACTTCTCAGAAGGAAAAGCGATCCACTCCTAGAAGCTCAGAGACAAGATTCGAGGTGGACGAACGGGTCTCCTCCGGTCCGCCTGAAGGAGAGGCAAGACATGGGTCTCAAGGATCTCATCCCCACGCCGAGGCTAATGGAGGCAAGGAACGTCCTCGTCATATTCCCCCATCCGGATGACGCCGAACTCGCGGCAGGGGGCACCGTGGCTCTCTTGACCGGCAAGGGCACCAGGGTGACATACTGCGCTACGACCGACGGCAGTATGGGCTCTTTCGATCCTGCCATGACCCGTGAACTCGTTGCGGAAATCCGTAAAGGAGAGCAGGAAGAAGCCGCGAAGGTCCTCGGAGTCAAGGATATCCACTGGCTGGGCTTCCCCGACGGGCTTCTCCCCGACGCGGAGACGGTCCGCCGGAAGTTGGTGACGGTCATCCGCAAGGTAAGGCCGGACTTCCTGATCACCTTTGACCCGTGGCTTTCCTACGAAGCCCATCCCGACCACAGAAAGACGGGCAT
>CAZYFG010000056.1:0-532 GCA_964646835.1 uncultured Eubacteriales bacterium
GGACATGGCCCGGGACGAGTCCGTCTCCGACCGGCGGGACGAACTCGTGCGCGATGCCCGGATCCTGTTGGATGGGATCCGGGAGCTTCACCGTCTCCTGCTGGCCGGCGTGATCCCGGTGGACAGGAGGGCGGGTTCGCTTGAGGTCGGGCCGGATCCCTTCGCCGACCCGGTGACACTGGCTACCGCCATCGGCCTGGGGCTTCTGGACGCGCCTCATCTCAAGGGCAACCCGAGCGCTTGCGGGGAAGTCCTGACTTCCATCGTGGACGGCGCTTGCGTGGCGGTTCACCCCGTTACACGGAAACCTGTCCCGGAACACCTGAGAGTCGAGGGCATACTCGACATGTTCAGGAAGGAGAGCAGAGCGGCGGGGAGGTAATCCCGGCTGCCATAGAAAGCGCAGACCGGCAACCTTGAGCGGGTTGCCGGTCCTTTGCGGCGTTCTTCTTGGCGGAAGGTTCCCTCGCTTTCTGAGGGCCTATCCCTTCAGGTATTTCTCAAACCACCTGACTATGTGGTCGAGCCTTTC
>CAZYFG010000056.1:542-1428 GCA_964646835.1 uncultured Eubacteriales bacterium
CCCTGTTCCAGGGTTTGCCCGAGCGCGAGAGCTCGTGGTTTTCGCCTGCGAACTTCACGAACTCAACGGTCTTGCCCAGCCGCTTGAGCGCCACGTACCACTGTTCCGCCTGCTCCAGCGGGCACCGGTAGTCCTGTTCAGAGTGGATGATGAGGAGCGGGGTGGTGACCTTAGGGGCGTATCTTATGGGTGAGCGCTCCATGATGAAATCCTCGCTGTCCCAGAGATCTCTACCGCCGAAGCCCCTCTTGTTGCCGAACCAGCCGATGTCTGAGACCCCGTATTTGGTGTACATGTTGGAGATGCTGCGCAAGGTTACGGCTGCAGCGAACTCGCCCGTGTGGCCCACTATCCAGTTGGTCATGTAACCGCCGTAGCTTCCTCCGATGACCCCCACTCTGGCGCTGTCAACCCAGGGCACGTTGTCGGCGTAGTGCTTGAGCGACATGATGTCCTGGTAGTCCATGCCGCCCCAATCGCCGATGACCCCGTCGGCGAACTTCTTTCCGTAACCCGAACTTCCCCGGGGATTGCAGTAGAAGACGCCGAACCCCCTGGAACACAAGAGTTGGAACTCGTGGAAGAATGCCTCGCCGTATGCTGAATGGGGCCCGCCGTGGACCTCTATGATTGCCGGGAACTTCTTGCCTTCCTCGAATCCGTATGGCTTCATCATCCATCCGTCCAGTTCAAGGCCGTCCGTGGAGCGGAAAGTGAAGGGTTCCGGGGTGACGAGGGAGAGTTCTGACAGCACGCTTTCATTGACCGCCGTCACCTGCTGCAGGGGGCACTGCTCGGAGACAGGGCCGCAGATGTCTCCCGGCATCTCGATGGCGTAGATGTCGCCGGGATTTACAGGCGAGTTTCCGTTGAACGCCAAGAGGAG
>CAZYFG010000056.1:1438-5175 GCA_964646835.1 uncultured Eubacteriales bacterium
CCGCTCCCGCTACCAGGCTGACGTGCGGCTCGTCCAGAGACGTCTTGTATATCCCGGATGTCCTCTTGTCCGTAAGCGTGAAGTACAGCGCCTTGCTGTCTCTTGACCAGAAGGGGCCGGATCGGCCTGCGTCTGACCTGCAGTCGGAACCAAGGCCTGAGCCGACGCTCCGGTCTATGTCCCAGAGGTGTCTCACCTCGCCGCCTCCGGCGGGGATCACCATGACCTCGATGTTGGCTGTACTGACTTCACCCTCCTGGTGGCCGAGTACGGCGATCCACTTGCCGTCCGGTGAGTAAACCGGGGAATGGACCGGACCTTTTCCGAAGGTGTACCTCTTTGCCTCTCCGCCCTCTACGGGGATCACCCACAGGTCGGGAACCATCCTGAGTTCCCGGTCAGGCTCTCTGGAAGATACGAAGGCTATTGTCTTTCCGTCAGGCGAGAAAGCGGGGCTCATGTCATGGAAGTCGCCTGAAGTCACCTGTCGGACCTCGCCGGTCGGCACCTCGACGGTGTAGATGTGGACGGGCCGGGGGTCGACGGTTCCCGGCACTCCGTTTGCCTTGTAGCGGAGGTGGGTGATGACGGTGACGTCCTTTGAAGTGTCTATTTCGCCGGGTTTTGTCTCCTTCTTGGGCTTGGGTTCCCGGGGGCAGAAGGCGATGCGTTTGGAGTCAGGCGACCAGGTGAACTGGGAGAGGCCGTCCTCAAGTTTGGTGAGCTCGCGCGCCTCGCCGCCCTTTTTCATGTCGAGAAGCCAGATCTGGGTCTTTCCCGAGCGGTTGGAGGTGAAAGCAAGCATGGACCCGTCAGGCGAGAACCTGGGCGAGCGGTCCATGGCGCCGTCGCCGTTGGGTTTCCTTCCGTATGTGAGCCTCTTGGGAGTTCCGAACGTGCCCCCACCGTCTCTCCGGGAAACATAGATGGCCGATTCGTAATGGTTCTTTTCCGCGTTGATCCAGGTTTCTACCCAGACGAGCTCTTTTCCGGACGGTGAAAGCTCCGGGTCTCCCGTGAACCTGAGCGACCAGAGATCGCGCGATGTGACCGGTCTCTTCTCTTTTGCCAATTCGGCACCCTCCCGCCATTGGGATCAAGGGGTCGATGAGATCTACCCTGTTCACGTCATTCTTCACACATGCGCCGTCATCCTTTGGCTCTCAAAGACAGTTGTTGAATGTTTGGTCCACCAGTGATAGAGTCTTTCTAGAAATTGTTGCACGCCGGGCAAAGTGTCATAAATGTGTACACAATTCAGTCGGGTCTCACGGGAAATGCTAGCGTGGAAGACGAAGAAGAGGTGTAGGACTTGAGAAACCAAGTGATAATACTGGACTTTGGAGCCCAGTACACCCAACTCATCGCAAGAAGAATCCGCGAGCAGAAAGTCTACTGTCAGGTAATCTCCGGCGATGCGTCCGTAAGTGAAGTGAGATCCGCCGTGGACCGCTCAGGCGTCGGTGTCCCCGGAGCGATTGTCCTTTCAGGGGGACCTGACAGCGTCTACGAGGAAGGAGTCGTGCTCCCCGACCCGGCCATCTTCGAGCTCGGCTGTCCGGTCCTGGGGATCTGCTACGGCATGCAGGCGATGGCCAAAATCTTGGGCGGGAGAGTCGTGCCGGGTAGTGCCGGCGGGACAAGGGAATACGGCCCCGCCGTCCTACGTGTCGCCTCGAAAGACGGCATTTTCGACGGTTTTCCGGATGAGACCGGTGTTTGGATGAGCCACGGCGACAGCGTGGACCAGGTGCCTCAGGGTTTTTCCGTCACCGGGTCGACTGAAAAGACGAGGGTGGCGGCGATGGCCGATCCGGCGAGGAGGCTGTACGGAGTCCAGTTCCATCCGGAGGTCACCAACACGCCTTTGGGCAAGGACCTCATCGCCAACTTCCTGTTCCGGGTCGCCGGGCTGAAGCCCGACTGGACCATGGAGCGCTTTGTGGAAAGCACGGTGAGAGACATTCATGAGAAGGTTGGCGACGCCCACGTCGTAGCGGGAGTGTCGGGCGGGGTGGATTCCACCGTCTGCGCCGTCTTGGTACATAGGGCCATCGGCGAAAGGCTGCACCCGATATTGGTCGACCACGGCCTCATGAGACAAGATGAAGCCGCTTACGTGGTGAAGGCCCTGTCCAAACTCGGAGTAGACGTCAAACTAGTGAACGCGCAGGATAGATTTCTTGATAAGCTCCGGGGAGTAACCGACCCCGAACGCAAGCGGAAGATTATCGGCGAAGAGTTCATCAGGGTCTTCGAAGAGGAAGCCAAGAAGCTTAGCGGCGTGGAGTACATCCTGCAAGGGACAATCTACCCCGACGTCATCGAGTCGGGTTCGCGGACACGCAAGGTCATCAAGAGCCACCACAATGTGGGCGGGCTTCCCGAGCGCATGAACCTGAAGCTCCTGGAGCCCGTCCGAGAGCTTTTCAAGGACGAGGTGAGGCTCGTCGGGAAGGAACTGGGGCTCTCGGATGAGTTTGTCGGCAGGCACCCCTTCCCGGGACCGGGCCTTGCCGTCAGAGTCTTGGGCGAAGTTACCCGCGACAAACTCGAGGTGGTGAGGAAGGCCCAGGCCGTTCTGGACGAGGAGATCCGCCGAGCGGGGTGGTACGACAGACTCTGGCAGTGCTTCTGCGTGCTCCCCAACGTACGCACGGTCGGCGTGATGGGAGATCAGCGCACCTACGGCCATGTGGTTGCCATCCGGGCCGTCCATTCCGAAGACGCCATGACCGCTGACTGGGCCAGGCTTCCCTACGAGGTCCTGGAGAGAGTGTCGACCCGCATTGTCAACGAAGTCCACGACGCCACCCGGGTGGTATTGGACCTGACCTCCAAGCCCCCGTCAACGATTGAGTGGGAGTAGCAGCTAGATGATTGGGAGAGGGGGAGACTGCCTTTGATACCGAGGTACACCCGGGCCCCTATGAGGAGGATCTGGAGCGAACAGAACAAGTTTGAGCGGTGGCTTGAGGTCGAGATACTGGCCCTGGAGGCCTGGGAAACCCTAGGGGTGGTCCCTAAAGGGACGGCCGCCCAGGTGAGGGCCAAAGCCAAGGTGGACCCCAAGAGGATCGACGAGATAGAGGCGGAGGTGAGGCACGACGTCATCGCCTTCGTGAGCCAGGTGGCCGAGACGGTCGGCGAAGAAGGGAAGTACATCCACTACGGCCTCACATCCTACGACGTGGTCGACACCGCTTTGTCCTCGCTCCTGCGGGAGGCCCTCAAGACGGTCCTCTCAGGTGTGGACGAGCTTATCGAGGTCCTTGCCCGACTGGCGCTCCATTACAAAGACGCGCCGTGTATCGGTCGTACCCACGGGGTGCACGCCGAGCCGGTGACTTTCGGGCTCGTCGTCGCCCTCTGGTACGAAGAGATGAAGAGGAACCGTGAGCGGATCCAGAACGCCATGGCCGACATATCCGTGGGCAAACTGTCCGGAGCCGTAGGCACATACGCCCACGTTGACCCGTTTGTCGAGAGGTACGTGTGCAAGAGACTCGATCTCTCGCCGTCTCCTATCTCCAATCAGATAGTCCAGAGAGACAGGCACGCCGCATGCGTGTCCACCCTCGCGGTGGTCGCGAGCACCCTTGAGAAGATCGCCTATGACCTGCGGGGGCTCGCCAGGACGGAGGTCAGGGAGATCGAGGAGCCGTTCCGCGCCGGCCAGAAAGGCTCTTCGGCCATGCCCCACAAGAAGAACCCCGTAGGTCTCGAGCAGATCTGCG
>CAZYFG010000056.1:5199-8849 GCA_964646835.1 uncultured Eubacteriales bacterium
CCGCATAAAAAAAATCCCGTTATTGCCGAGAGAATCTGCGGGATGGCCAGGCTGATGCGTGGGTATGCTCTGGCTGCCCTGGAGAACAACCTTCTTTGGCACGAGCGAGACATTTCGAATTCATCGGTGGAGCGCGTCATCCTGCCGGACGCGACCACGCTCCTGGACTACATGCTGCACCGCATGATCGGCATCCTCAGGGACATGAGGGTCTATCCCGAGAGGATGCGTCAGAACCTGGAGATGACAGGAGGGCTCGTTCTTTCCGAGGAGGTCCTTCTGGCCCTTGTGGAGTCGGGCCTAACCCGTGAGGAAGCCTACTCAAAGGTTCAGGGGCACGCTATGGCCGCTTGGGAGGCCCCGCCTTCTTTCTACGAGCGAGTCATAAGAGATGAGGAGATTTTGGAGAAGGTCGGTCGAGAGCGGCTTCTGGAATGCTTCAACCTCACGAAGGCGCTCAAGGCCGTGGATTTCATCTTCAACCGCTTGGGGCTGATCATCTAGCTCTTGGGCTCCACAGTTGAACGAGGGAGGCCTAACATGGACACCCTGTTCCGGGAGAAGGAGAAGCTGTACGAAGGCAAAGCCAAAGTGGTGTTTCCCGGCGAAAACCCGGGAGAAGTCTATATGGTGTTCAAGGACAGCGCCACTGCTTTCAATGGCGCGAAAAAGGGCGCCATCGAGGGCAAGGGCCGCCTAAACGCCGCCATATCGGACATCCTCTTCAGGCTTCTTGAGGAGCGAGGGGTCAAGACCCACTATCTCGCAAAGGTCGACGATACAACGCTCCTGGTGAAAAGACTCCGCATCTTGCCCGTGGAAGTAGTCATGCGCAACATCGTTGCCGGAAGCCTTGCCAAGCGGACCGGAAAGCCCGAGGGGACGCCCCTCCGAAGACCCATACTCGAGCTCTATCTTAAGTCCGACGAGTTGGGCGACCCGATGTTGAACGATGAGCATGTCCTGGCTTTCGGCATCGTAGCCGAAGAGGAGCTTTCTGAGGTGAAAGAGGCGGCGCGCAAGGTGAACTGCATCCTCCGCGCCTTCTTCCGCGAGCGGGGCCTGGAGCTCGTAGACCTTAAGCTGGAGTTCGGGAGGGTCGTGAGCCTCGGAGCGGATGGAAAAGAGGAGCTTGGCCCGGTAGTGCTGGGAGATGAGATATCACCCGACACTTGCCGGTTTTGGGATATGAAAACTCAAGAGAAGTTGGACAAAGACCGGTTTCGCCGGGATCTCGGGGGCGTCCGGGAGGCATATGCCGAGGTCTTGAGAAGGATCATGGAGAACGAGGAGGCGCACACATGAAGTTCAAAGGAACGGTCACCGTTTGGCTCAAGGAAGGGATTTTCGATCCCCAAGGGGCTGCCGTCAGGGGGTCGTTGGAGGCTATGGGCTTCAAGGAAGTTGAAAAGGTGAGGATAGGCAAACACATCGTCATAAGCCTGGAAGCCAAAGATGCCGGCGAGGCCGCGAGTCTGCTGGATGAAATGGCCCGGAAGCTCCTGGCCAACCCCGTCACCGAAGCTTACCGTGTTCTCGTTGAAGAGGAGAAGGCTGGTGCGAAGCGATGAAGTTCGGTGTGGTGGTCTTCCCCGGCTCCAACTGTGATTCCGATGCTTACCACGCCATCCGGGACGTCGTCGGCGCGGAGTGCGAGTACGTATGGCACGAGACAACCGACCTCTCGGGTTTTGACGCCCTGGTGCTCCCGGGCGGGTTTTCCTACGGCGACTACCTAAGGTGCGGGGCGCTGGCAAGGTTTTCTCCCGTGATGGACTCGGTGTACCGGTTTGTTGCCAAAGGCAAGCTCGTCATTGGGATATGCAACGGGTTCCAGATCCTCTTGGAGGCCGGACTCTTGCCGGGCGCTATGCTTCCTAACGATGTCCTCGAGTTCCGGTGCCAGTGGGTCAATCTGAAGGTGGAGAACACAAAGACCCCGTTTACCCTTCTGTACGAACCGGGCGAAGTGATCAGGGTTCCTATCGCGCACCACGAAGGCAATTACCACGCCGAGCCGGAAGTTCTGGATGAGCTCGAGCGCACGGGGAGGGTGGTCCTAAGGTACGTGGACAGCTCCGGCAATCCGACCCGCGAAGCCAATCCCAACGGCGCCGCCCACAACATAGCCGGTATCGTGAACGAGAAGGGCAACGTCCTGGGACTTATGCCGCACCCGGAGCGGTGTTCCGAGTCCATCTTGGGCGGCAAGGACGGCAGGCGGGTCTTCCTCTCTATGATCAAGAGCCTCGAGACGGGCGCTCTTCTCTCTCGCTAAAGAAAAGGAGCTGGATGATATGGCAGGCAATCCTCAAACGGCGCCCTGGCGCGAGATGGGTCTCAAGGACTCGGAGTACGAGCTCATCAAGTCGCGTCTCGGGCGCGAGCCCAACTACACCGAACTGGGCATGTTCGCCGTGCTTTGGTCCGAGCACTGCGCGTACAAGCACTCAAAGCCGCTCCTCAAGACCCTTCCGACCAAGGGACCAAGAGTGCTCGTCGGACCCGGCGAGAACGCCGGAGTCGTGGACATAGGCGACAACCTGTCATGCGCGTTCAAGATAGAGTCCCACAACCATCCCAGCGCCGTAGAGCCCTACCAGGGCGCTGCCACGGGCATCGGCGGCATCGTCCGGGACATCCTCGCCATGGGAGCGAGGCCGGTGGTGCTCCTTGATTCCTTGCGCTTCGGACCCGCGGACGACCCCAGATCCAGGTTCCTGTTCGGAGGGGTGGTTTCGGGCATTGCCGGATACGGTAACTGCTTAGGGATCCCGACCGTTGGCGGAGAGGTGTTCTTCGCCAAGCCTTATGCGCAGAATCCCCTGGTGAACGTCCTCTGCGCCGGCATCATGAAGCACGAAGACCTCCACAAAGGTCAGGCCTACGGAGTCGGCAACGTGGTGATGGTCGTCGGGCACTCCACCGGACGGGACGGTATCCACGGTTGCACTTTCGCTTCCGACGTTTTGGGCGAAGACAGCGAGTCCAAGCGGTCAAACGTCCAAGTCGGCGACCCCTTCATGGAGAAGCTCCTCATAGAAGCTTGCCTGGAGATGATGGCCCGCGGGGCCGTTGTGGGTATCCAGGACATGGGCGCGGCGGGTATCACCTCGTCGTGCGCCGAGACGGCGGCGCGGGCGGGGACCGGCTTGGTCATCGACGTGGGCAAGGTGCCCATGCGCGAAGAGGGAATGAACGCCTACGAGGTCATGCTCTCCGAAAGCCAGGAGCGCATGCTCCTCATCGTGAACCCTGACAAGGTAGACGAAGTGAAGAAGATAGGCGCCAAGTGGGGGCTGAACGCGGCCGAGATCGGACGGGTCACCGACAGCGGAAACCTCCAGGTTCTTCACAATGGGGTCCTGGAAGCGTCGATCCCGGTCTCACTCTTGGCCATGGGTTCGCCCGAGTACACACCGGAAGCTCGAGAACCCCTGTACCTCCGGAAGACCAGGGAACTGGACCGGGATAGCGTGCGGGCTCCCGAGTTCGACGAGATGAAGGATATCCTTTTGAAGCTCCTGGCTTCCCCCAACATAGCGTCAAAAGAGCCTGTGTTCAGGCAGTACGACTACATGGTCCGCACCGACACCGTCGCAGGTCCGGGCCCGGGGGCCGCGGTCGTGCGGGTGAAAGGCACCAAGAAG
>CAZYFG010000056.1:8949-11366 GCA_964646835.1 uncultured Eubacteriales bacterium
TGAACCCGAAGGCCGGCACAGCTTGGGCGGTTACGGAAGCGGCCTTGAACGTGGCCGTTACCGGCGCAAAGCCTTTGGCGATCACGAACTGCCTGAACTTCGGGAGTCCCGAGAACCCGGAAATCTACTGGCAAATGAGGGAAGCCGTCCAGGGCATGGCCGAAGCCTGTAGGGCCCTGGATACGCCCGTCACCGGGGGCAACGTGAGCCTCTACAACGAGACCGAGGGTGAAGCCGTCTACCCGACTCCGGTAGTCGGGATGCTGGGTCTTTGCGAAGACGTCGAGAAGCGTATCACCCCCGGCTTCAAGCGGTCCGGTGACGTTGTAGCGGTACTTGGGAAAGTTTGGGGAGACACCAGGTCTCTAGCGGGCAGTGAGTATCTGGAGCTGGTCCACGGGATGGTCGCAGGCGATCCGAGGGAGCCCGACCTGAACCTTGCCAAGGGGATCATCGAGGTCTTGACCGGTGGCGCGCGCCAGGGGCTCTTCAGCTCTGCGCAGGACCTGTCTGAAGGCGGGCTTATGGTCGCTCTCGCCGAATCATGCATCCATGCCGCGCAAGGCGCAGCCGGCTGCGTGGTGTCGCCCAAGGCCCTGGGCTGCGGCGGCAGGGAGGACGTTCGGGCCGACGCCATGCTGTTTGGCGAGTGCAACACCGCCGTAGTGGTGTCGTTCCCTGAAAGCAATGAGGATCAGGTGGCCGACATCTGCCGGCGACACGGCGTGCCCCTTTCCGTTATCGGGCGCGTTGGTGATTCGGTAGTGGCTGTGGAAGCCTGCAGCGGTGTCCGCGTGCTGAAGGTCCCGACGGGTGAGGTCAAAGATGCCTATTTCCGGGGGCTTGAGACGGCGCTGAAGGGCTGAAGCTACGAGACCTTAGCCTGCCAAACACGTATTGAGCATCGGAAAGATGTCGGTGTCAAACCAGGAAGGAGTCTCGTCATGCTCAAACTCTCTGGGGTGTCCAAGTCCTACGGTTCGGGAGTCAAAGCCGTCGACCAACTCGATCTCCATGTCCGCCCGGGAGAGATCTTCGGGTTTCTTGGTCCCAACGGCGCAGGCAAGACGACTACCATCAAGATGGTGGTGGGGGTGCTCAAGCCTGACGAGGGCGAGATAGAGATCGGAGGAGTGAACCTGGCCAAGGAACCGGTCCGGGCCAAGATGGTGACCGGTTACTTGCCCGATGAAGCGGCTCTTTGGGACAAACTGACCGGCGTGGAGTACTTGAACTTCATGGGAGACGTCTACGGCGTGTCTCTCGAAGACAGAGAGAAGCGAGCGATTCCCCTCCTTGAGATGTTCGAGATGACAAAGGCCGCGTCTGACCCAATCGGAAGCTACTCCAGGGGTATGCGGCAGAAGATCGCGATGATTGGTTCCCTCCTCCACCGGCCGCGGTTCTGGATACTGGATGAGCCGATGATGGGGCTGGACCCGCGTTCGTCCTTTCTCCTCAAAGAACTCATGCGCACCCATATCCGGGAAGGCGGTTCGGTCTTCTTCTCCACTCACGTCATGGAGGTCGCCGAGAGGCTCTGTGACCGGCTTGGGATCATCAACAAGGGGAAACTCATGGCGGTGGGAACCACCGATGAGATCCGCAAGCTGTTCGCCCAAGAAGGCGACAAGACTTTGGAGGAGATCTTCCTGAAGGTCACCGAGGCGAAGCTTCCTGAAGACCAATTGGCTTCACTTGCCAAGTAGACACATCCGAGAAGGAGAGTGAAGCCAATGAGCAAGGAAGCCCACATTGGACTCGGAAGGACAAAGGTCAGGTCTCCCTTTGGTTCACTGGTCCGGACGCAGATGAAGATGGCTTACGGTACCAAGGGGCTTGCCGAGAAGCTAGGCCTCGGCAAAAAGGATAGATACGCCTACGTCTACCTTGCCCTGATTGGCCTAGCCTTCGTGCCGCTTATAGGCCAGCTCTATTCCATGGCCAGAGTGATGGCGACGCAGCTCATCGCTATCGGGCAGCCGGGACTTGCGGTTGTCACGGCCGTGTTGGCGGGGCAGTTCCTGGTCTTTTTCCTCGGAGTGAGCTCGGTCATGTCGGTGCTCTACTACTCCGATGATATCCCGACCCTGCTCGCCATGCCGCTCTTGCCGCGGCAGATAATGATGGCCAAGGTATTTGTGGCCTATGTGGCCGAGTTTTTCATCGCGTTGGTCATCACGGGGCCTTTCCTCGTGGCCTTGGGCGTTCAAATCGCCGTGCCTGAGTTCTGGTTGTACATGGTCCTTATTGCGGCCGCGATTCCGGCTATTCCTACCGCTCTGTCCCTCCTGGGCACCGTCCTAATCATGAGGGTCACCAAAGGTTCTCGAAAGCGGGACCAGTTCCGGGTAGTCTTGGGCCTCATCTTCTTTGTGGTCATCATGGGACTCAACTACCTGAACACGTCCATGGTG
>CAZYFG010000057.1:0-7438 GCA_964646835.1 uncultured Eubacteriales bacterium
CTTTGTGGACCGCCTGAGGAGATGCGAAGCGTCCAAACGAGACGAGAGCGGCCTAAGGGCCAAGCCGTGCATCGCAGTGGCCGCGGCAGGCGGGAGCGGCAACGGGACGATTACCTGCCTTCTCAATATGCAGCAGTTCATGAATCACGTTAGGGTCGACATCTTCGACCTCATTACCATCACAAGGAAGTCGCGAGACTACAAGCGCCTCCTCACGTAGCTGTCAGCGGGGCTTACGACTGAATCGCCTAAGGAGGCGTCTCAGAATGCTTCGGTCCAAGACTTCCGAAGCCACCTGAAGCACGGTTTCAATGAGTCCGATGATGTCTTGGTCGCCGCTCCAGTGTGAGAGCACCACTTCCTTAGGAGCGACGGCCAAGAGATCTCGGACGACTAGGACTGCCCCGACCAGGTCGTCCAGCTGTCCCAAGACGGGGATGAAGTCAGGGACCAAGTCAACCGGGCTGGCCAAATATGCGGCAAACAGGGCCAGTTTCACCTTCGCCCCGGCGGGCACTCTCGGATCCTTCATGAGGCGAAAGATGAGCGCCACAAAGTCAGGGAGTGTGAGCAGGAGTTCGGCGGCCCTTTGGAGTCTGGGCGGCACCTTGCCCTTGACGGTCTCCATAACTCTCTCCCTGACCCTGTCGTACATACGTTGCTCCGATGCGCCAAGAAGGGGGTCACGCCCCGAAAGCTCCTCCACCTCCGGCTCCAAAACATGCTTCGAGTCCGGCCCCTCGCCCATTACTCATACACCGAAATCACCAGGATTTTGGCCGGCCCCGTTTCTTCCTTGTGGTAGAGAAGGATGGTGTCGTCGTTGAACCCCAAGAGCCCGGTGGTGGACATCGCGCTCCAGTAATCCACTTTGCGCATGGTGGGCCCGACCAGCCACAATTCCGTCGTTTGCTCACCGGATATGAGGGCTGCAATGTACTCGCCGTACTGCGGATTCGCGTATTGGGGATGCCAATAACCGTCGGCGATCTTGAGCGGGGCAAGGGTCTCGGTGCTCGCGCCTTCCCCAGGAGTGGCGTACCAGACGGAAATGGTCTCCATGTCCCCGTACTGGTAGAAGACGCCCTTGCCGGCCATGTCGAAGTCGCACGGATATGCGAAAGACGGTTCCTCGTTGGCGGGCGGGGTCAAGATCGCAATCCGGAGGGGCACACTGTTCGCGCCGATCTTGGCCGTCCAGACTCCGTCCCACTGCACGTTGGGTATCCCCATCTCGGCATACCGGTTCTCCTCGGCTGACGCCCTGTCTCCGGTCACAAACGCGATGGATTTGGAGTCAAGAGACCACTTCATGTTGGCCAGGTACTTGCCGTCAACACGGATGGTCTGGACCACTTTCCCCGAGGTATCCACGATCGTGATGGCAGGGGCGATGGTGAGAGGTCCGGCCTGCCCTTGGAAACAATCATAGTCTGCGACCGATGTGCCTTCGAGACCGGCTTTGCGGTCTGCCGTATAAGCGGCCACATACTTACCATCCGGTGACCACTGGGGCACAAAACTGAAAGTCGGACCGGTCGCAAGGAGCGCCTGTTCTTTGCCGGACTCTGCGTCCAGGATGTAGACTCCCCTCTTGCCTTCCTCGAACAACTCGTAGACGAAATGCTTGCCGTCAGGAGAAAGCCAGGCATAGAACAAGCCGTCATAAATGGGCAAATCGGTCTTCACCGGCGTCACTTGCTTCTTTACCAGGTCGCAGGAGTAGATCGCGCTGGAAACCGAGATGAATACCTTGTCTTCTTTCGGAAGGTAGGTTGACGAATGCAGATTCCCGGCAGGCAAATCGATAAATACAAGCTCCTGTGCGCCATCGCCCGAAAGGCCTCCGGACCAGATGGCGACTCCCCTCTTGCCCGTGTTCGGCCCACGGTTCTGGTACCCGAAGACCACGAATAGCGGAATACCGTCTTCGGTCCATCCCAGTGTCCGGTAATCAAGGCCGTCCCCCTCGGTCCATCCGGCAGGAGCCTCATGCAACGTCTTCGCGTCTTGGTTTTCGCCCTCGATCGGAATGGCGGCTACCGCCTTCCGTTCCTCGTTGTTCAGGATCGCTAGCACGTATTTCCCGTCGGGAGATATCACGTTCTCCGGATTGTCGGTCCAAGCCCACCCTTGAACTTCAATCTCCGCGACCGTCCTCGGATCCAGCTTCCCGGTGACCGGGGGCTTGTTCTCCGCTCCGCCCCGACAAGCCGCTGTGACAATAGACATGAACACAAGCAAGACGGCCCATACCATCACGTAAGAGTGAAACCTGTTCGGCCTCCGGGAGGCGGGAACCCGGCTGGGGTTCTGGCTTGTCCCAACGGGAGGTACTATGTCGTTAGGCAATGCAGTCACCTCTCAAGGCTTTGGACGAACCTGCGGGAACAGCCGTTCCCTCTAGCGGCGAGGAGGCTGGCTGGAAGCACAGTCCCGGCCGTTACGGAATGAAAGCAATCCGGCGCAGGTATACCCCAAAACTGACTTCGGCATACAGCTTCAGCTCGCGGGAGAGATTGCTCTCGATCTCGCGGTAGGACGTGAGCCGGGAGTTCTCCTCTGCTATCTTCTTGTCGATCGCCCCGGCATCCTTCCCATAGTTCATCTTAACCTCTGCGAGCTTAGAGTGGAATACCTGCTCTAGACGCAAATACTTCCGCCGCACCAGGTCTTTCTTTTTCTCGACCTCAAGGCGGATCTTTTCCTCTCGGCGAAGGAGGGGTTCGCGCTTCTCGCGGTAGTGCTGCATGATGGAAGAAGCCTTTTTGCCGAGGAAAGGCAGTTTCAGGCTGTTAGCCGCTTTGGCCAATTCTTCGGCTTCGGCCTTGTTCAGCGCCTCACGACGCTCCGCCACACCTGAAAGCCGTTCCTTCAACCACGTGTCAACGTGCCCGAGCTCCTCCTGCTCCGCGCTGGCCAGATCAGCGAGCCGGAACAGGATGTTTTCGACGCTCCTTCGTTCCCTCTCCAAGACGGCGTCCTTTTGTTTCTCAAGTTTCCTCACGATCGATTCGGAGCGTTTTCTTTGTCGCCTTTGCACCCTAAGCTCATCCAGGAGCGCCTTCTTCCGCCTGAACTCCGGCCGGGTAAGGTATCTCCAGACCAGAGCCGCCACCGTGCCAATGCAGCCTCCGGCGGCGCACCATAACGCCACGCCGGCGGACAGGTACCCGGAAACGTGGAACCGGTAGAGCGCGAAGGACACGGCCACGTAGCCGCCGACTACCGCCCGGTCGATGGAAAACGGCGGCGCTAGCCTTACTGCCGCAGGCTGCAGGTGACCTTGGACCCATGATGGAAGCGAAGCGGTGTTTGACGCCGGAGGCACCTGAGACACCGGAGACGACGGAACCGCCGGGGTAGCCGGCCGCTCTTCCGGCAACCGGATCTTCTTGACAATGCCGCCTAGGAATCCTCCGGAGAACCCTCCGGGCCGGGCAGGCTCGCGGACCAGTGATTGGAGGCGAGAAGGGTCACCGGACGTTTCGGGCGGGGGGACGGACGAGACGTCACCCAGCATAATGACCTGGCGGAACGCCGCTGACAGCCCCTTGAGCAGGGGGTCGCCTGACTCGTCCATAGCCCGGAGAGCCCTTGACCCTGCCGGGTTCACGAAGTCCCTCTGACAGAAAAGGAGCTGCTCGTCTCCGACTTGGACGTGGTCCCAGAGGTCGGGCCGGACCGACAGCGCGACTAGAGACACGTAGATAACCCACTCGGAGAACGAGTCCAGGTAGGGACCGAAGTCGGCCTGGCCCCGCCTGGGATGTTGGTAGTTGGGATGTCCCACTTCGTGACTGGGAAGGCCATTGAGCCCGGGCACGTACATGCCGTCGTAATCCACTAGCTTGAGCTTGCCGTCGACCACAAGGATGTTCCCGTGCTGCAGGTCGCCGTGAGCGATGGACCTTGACCTCAGCTCGCGGCACATATCGGAAAAAGCATCGGCCAGTTCCTTCAGAGCCCTGGGGTTGGACCTGTGTCTGGCCACGTAGGTGTTGAGGGGGTCACCGTCGACCCATTCCATCTTCAATATAGGATACCAGTTGTTCCGCACGCGGATGCCGTCCCTGAGATACTGGAACGAAACCGTGTAAGGCAAGCGCGAACCGGACAGCGTGCGGCCTATGGCGGCGTAACGTTGTTCACTGTCCTGGTGGTGCCTCAGAAAACAGCGGACGGCCCACTTCCTCCCGCCGCTCACGACCTGATAGACACTGGCGAATCCGCCGGTGATGGGCCTCGGAAGACCGAGACCGTCGGTAACCGGAAATCCGCTTCGGAGGTCAGGATCGGCAAAGGAGACGCGAGGGTTCTGCATCGCGTCCTGATAATCGCTCATGGTGGGCCACTGCATCTCTCTCTTCCCTCTACACCACCCGTATGCTCGTCAAAGTGACATCGTCATTGCGCAAGAGGCCTTCGCCTCGAAGGCCTCCCACCAGCTCCTCAAAGGGAAGGGCATCGAGGATCACCCAAGGAGCGTCGCCCCGCTCATGCTCCTTTAGAAACCAAGCCGCCAGCGCGTCGGTCATCAAGTAGAACACATCGCCCGGTAGACAAGTCCCGGAGGTGATCTTGAGTCGCCCCAGAGCCAACCGGTTGTTGGCGGGGTTTGAGGATATGAGAACCGGGCGCTGGCCGAAGTCTGCCGAACGCTTCATGGCGAAACTTGCGATAAGCCTGTCCTCCCTGACGTGAAAGAGACAGCTGTCTCCGAGTGAGACGGCTTCCCACTTGCAGGCTTCTTCGGGAGAAAGAGAAGGATCCAAGTCCAACGAAAAGCCGAGCAATGTGGCAAAAGCCCCCGCCTGAAGGCCGGGTTCCTCATACCACTGAATAGGTCTTCCGGACCGTTCCCGGCTGCGAATATACTCTCTCAGCCACGCCTCGTACGCCATGGAAGCCCTTCCGATGATCGCCCTGGCCGAAGCCCTGGTAAGGGGCACCTCGCTCCTGCAGAACGATTTGACCAGGACCTCGGCCCATTGACCTGACAGCATGGACTCGCTGGCCCCGTCAGAGACCGCGAACCTGAGGTTCGCCTTTTCATCCGCATGACCCGCCGGAAAGTCCTTAGGATAAAAGGCGTCCTCGTACTCTCCCACCGTATTGCCCCTCTTGGGGAGCCAGTGGGTCTCGGCTTCTACTCTCATATCCAACCCCCCGCCACGGAGGGCTCAGGGCGACTCGTCACCGGAGATTGCTCGGCCTGGTCCCAATGTCGAGGAACCTGATGACAGACACTATGCTGGCGTTGAAGACAAACCCTCTCGTAGCTTCCGATGTCTTGAACCCCTCTTCCTCGGCGATCCCCCGCATGTACTCGGGCAGCTTGGACGACATGTTGAAGAGGAGCTTGGCGTAGTTGTCAGGCAGGTTTTCTTCCGAATCGGGAAACTCGATGGGAGAAGCCTTCTGGGACGAGAGATGCAAGTTGAAGAGGAGCACGTTGCCGTCGGTAGAAGCGAGGTTCGTGAGTGCCTCGGCAGGGGCGCTCGGGTTCCCATCGGTAGCCTCGCCGTCGGTGATGTTGATGACGATCGGCGGGAAACAGTCAGGGTGCTGGGAGATGAAGTTCTGGACAATCGTCTGGGCCCGCGTCAAGGCCTGGCACATGGGAGTGCCTCCGTTGGCGACAGGATCGAACCAGATGGGGAACTTGACGGTCTGGTCGACAAGCCCGCCCGTACCGTCTTCGACCTTACGCGTCCTTTCGTCCACTCTCGCCGTGTTGGCGGCCACCTCGCTGATGGGCACCAACTCGCGTCCGGCAAGGACTCCTCCGAAGGCGGGGCCCGGCCTATGACCGTAGCCCAATACGCCCACATGATAGTAGTCCCGCACGCCTTCAGCCTTGGCGCATTTTATGGCAAGGTTCTGAAGGAGGCGGTTGACGGCGTCTGCCACCCCGTCGGCCTTGCGCCTGGAGGGGTCGGCGCCAAAGGGATCTCTCATGGAACCGGACTGATCGATAAGGAAGAGAAAGCATGACGGGTTTGCTCGGCTGATCTCTGCTATGTACGGCACTTTCATTCCCCCTACTCGGATTCGGGCAAAGCCCTATTCTGTCTCGTTCTTACGATACCTGCATGGGAAGGTCTCAGGATCTCCAGTTCCCATTCACTTTCTTAAAGGGTTCAATTAGAAAAATCAAGGGTCCGGGCTCACACGAGGGACCCAAAGCCGCCGACTGCCATCCCACTTCTCCCGAATCAGCATACCTTTTCCGCCGCCGACAAAGATTACTCCTATAGATAAGACGTGCGCGGAGGTCCATATGTTTGAGACGTTTCCCGATCTCGTAGAGGAAGTCCTTTCGGAGAGCTTCCTCCACACGGTCAAAATGCTGCCCGTCTTGGTCGCCGCTTTTGTGGTGGTAGAGACCGTGTCTCACCGCGCGGAAACGGCATGGCTCAAGAGGGGCATGTCCCATCCCTGGCTGGGCCCGGTTACCGCGGCGATTTTGGGTCTCCTCCCGCAATGCGGTTTCTCGGTCGCGACGACCTCGCTTTTCATCGAGGGATTGATCCCGACGGGTTCGCTCCTGGCTTCCTACATAGCCACCTCAGATGAGGCAATTCCTGTCTTGATGGCAAACCCTGAAACCCTCGCCTGGGTACTACCGCTTCTGGGCACGAAGCTCGTTTGGGGCGCAGTCGTCGGTATTGCCGTGAACTACGGATCGCGAAGGACAAGACGTACTCGGGGACCAGAACGTCAGGAATGCCCTCAAACGGGATCCGGTGCCGGGTGTGCGGATGGAAGCGCCGGCTCGAATCGCTCTCACTCACACTCATGCGTTGGCACCAAGGGCACTGTGAGGGACATTGTTCCCCACGCCCTTTCGAGGGCTCTTCGCATAGCCGCCATGATTTTCGTCTTATCGTCTCTTTTCAACGCTGCGGGACACCTGTTCAGCGAAAGGCTTTCACAGGCAGCGGTCTCAGGTGTCGGGATCATCCAGCCGGTGACCGCTTCGTTTCTGGGGCTGATCCCTTCATGCGCCACGTCGGTGGTCTTGGCGGAAGGCTTCGGGTCGGGCCTGGTTTCCTTCCCTGCCCTCGTGAGCGGGCTCACGGCGAATGCGGGAATAGGGCTCCTCGTGCTCATCAAGGAATCCCAAGATAGGTCTCGCACCCTGGGAGTGATAGTCCTGCTCATCCTATCGGCGCTCATCTCAGGCCTTCTGGCTTCCGTAGCGGCCCCGTTCTAGAGGAACGAGATCGCCGCCTCTCCTTCATAGGGAAGTTCTTCAAACCCCCGAGATCCCGCCCGTACGCCCGGAGTGAGCATACGGCAGACGCGGCGGGGCCGGAGTCGACCACGCTCAGCCGGACGGAACGGTTGTGAAGGATCTGCACCGCCAGGTCGATCCGGCCCCCCGAAGGCGAAAATTTCAGCGCATTGACCAGAAGATTCGCGATCACGCGAA
>CAZYFG010000057.1:7448-11360 GCA_964646835.1 uncultured Eubacteriales bacterium
CTTGGGAAAACCGTCAAGGAGGATAGACACTCACGCCATGACCACTCGCTAAGACCTGCGCCTCACCTGGTCGTTCGTCGGACGCGATCCGGCCTACTTAGCATTTAGCGAGTATTGGAGTGAGACTCAATGACGGTCCTTCGTCTTTCACATATCTCCCTCTCCTATCAAGGAAACCCTGTCCTCGGTGACGTTTCTGCCGTCCTCTCGTCCGGCGACCGTGTCGGCGTTGTCGGACCCAACGGGAGCGGCAAGACCACCCTTTTGCGCCTGATTCTCGGCCAGGTCGACCCTGAAGAGGGAAGCGTGGACTGGGTTAGGCGGCCCCGTTTGGGCTACGTCCCCCAAGCGTTCGTCCCTGACGAATCCAAGACTCCCCTTGACCTCATCGGACACGAAAAGGCCGAATACCTCGGGCAATGCGGAGTCGGCAGGACGCTCTGGGATACTCCCTCCGGTAGGCTGAGTGGCGGCGAGAAGACGAGGTTGTCGCTGGCCATGGCGCTTTCAGACCGCCCGGAACTCCTAATCCTTGACGAACCTACCAACCATCTAGACATCCCGGGGATCGAGTGGCTCGAGAAGCTCCTCTCCGCATACCGGGGCAGCGTTATCGTCGTGTCCCACGACCGCTCTTTCCTTGATGAGGTATGCGGGGAGATATGGGAGATACGCGATACCCGGCTCAGAGTCTACCCGGGCAACTATTCGGCTTACCTCCAGACGCTTGTCGCGAGGCTCGCCTACGAGCGACGTGAGCACAGCAAGTGGTCCAGGGAGGTCGAGGAGCTGAAAGAGGAGATCCGCGCCCGCCGCCAGTGGTATGAAAAGGCCCACAAAGACGCAGGACAGAACGACTTCCGGAGACGCAAGTCCAAGAAGCACGCCAAGCAATTCCTGGCGAAGGAGTCGGAACTGGGTAGACTCATGGCGAGAAAACCCGAGGTCACCAAGGATGACCGCCCTGTAGTGGCCGGCATCTCCCACGCCGGGATACGGACGGAGACGGTCGTGCGGGGCGAGAAACTGTGCTTTGCCTATCCGCCTCAGGAGGTCGGAGTGCAGGAAGCTTCCTCCCCAACCGCGTCAGGGCGAGCCATCGCCCGAGCCATCATCAGCGACGCATCATTTCGCGTCGGACCCGGACAGAAGGTTGGCTTAATCGGCAGAAACGGCTCGGGCAAGACAACGCTGCTCCGGCTCATGGCAGGTGACCTCTTGCCGGATTCGGGTTCCGTTTGGCGGAACCCCGGGGCCAGGATCGGCTACTTGGCTCAGATGCTCGATGACCTGGACCCGGAGAGGTCAGCTGCTGAAAACGTGAGTCTGAAGACGGGCCTCCCCATGGCAGGCGCGAGAGACCTCTTGGGCCGAATGGCTGTCTCGGGCGAAACACAGACCAGGCCCCTCGGCACGTTGAGCATGGGTGAGCGTACGCGGGTCGCCCTGGCGTGCCTGTGTTACGGAGCCTTTGACCTGCTTCTTCTCGACGAGCCGACCAACCATCTGGATATCACGGCAAGAGAAGCCGTGGAAGAGGCGCTCCGCTCCTACGCCGGGGCACTCGTGATCGCGACCCACGACAGGTACTTGCTTGACCACGTCTGCAGCGTCATATGGCAATTGGACTCGGGGAAGCTCACGGTCCATGAAGGAACCTACAGAGACGTCCGGAGCCGGTTGTCCGACACGGCTACCATGGAGGAGAAAAACCGCGAGGCCGGCAAACTGGCCGCCAAAGCGGAACTTGCTTATGTTGTCTCTCTCATCTCCACGGCCAAGGACCCGGGCGAAAAAGCCGACCTGGAGCGGCGCTATGAAGCCGCACTCCAGAAACTGAGGGACGCGCAGAGGCAATCGGGAACCGTGTGATCACGCGGGTTGACCAGTCACCCTGTCTCTTACCTCCTGTACCGCTCAGCCAAGAGCCGTACGAGCCGGAGGAAGATGACCCATGCGTTCCTCGTGCTCTCTTTTTCCACCCAGCCGAGGTTGCCCTTGCCTGACCTCAAGAACTCACCGTATGCGGGGTTTATCATCTCGTTGTCGCTGATGCCCCGGATCGCCAAGAAGGGAGTCTTGTGGGTGAGGGCCGCGTGAGCGGCCGCGGTTGTTTCGCAGTCCTCGACCTGAACGCCGAAGCGCTCCCGGATCACCCGGATAGCCTCGGCATTGGAGTTGATCTGATCCGCAGTGCCAATCACGGCGGGTGCACATATGGGATCCCGGAAAGGCGAGGGCCACCCGGACTCTTCAGGCCACCTGGTCAACGGGAGGGAATCTGCCGGACAATCCCTGGCAGCTTCCAGAGCGAGGTCTACCAGCACCGGGTCGCTGTGTAGGTACCTCTTCCTGTCGCTCGGTACGGCGAACCGAGACCGGTCCGGGCTCAAGGAGTAGTCAGTGTGAACGCGGATTCCCGGGATATCGAGGTTGACTGAACCGTCCGGGAGGCTCAAGTAGCTCGTGTAGTAGCAAAGGTCCCGGCCGATGGCCACATCGCCCGGAAGGAAGTCGGGCGAGATCGCTCCGGCGCACCCAACAAGGATCACTATGTCAGGCTGCCAATACTGGATGAGGGCCGACGTCGACATGGCGGCATTCGCCATCCCAATTCCGCAAATGGATACACCGAGAAGCACAGCCCGGGTGCCTTCGTTGTAAGCACTACTGTCCGCATCTTTGTCCGTGCTTCGGTTCGCCGTTCCGTCCGTACTCCTGTCAGCACATTTGTACGTACCTTTGCCCGTGCCCGACCCGGCGAAGACTTCTCGCCGTTCATGCACTTCCCAAATGCCGATCCTGCGACGCTCGCTGAAATCCCTCATCTCAAACAAGAGACTCGCTTCGCCCACCATGGGAACCACAACGCCGACCCGGAGATCACCCATCCCGAGACGCCTCCCCTGACCTGTTCGCCGGCCGTGCTCTGGAGTTCGAGACGACCCAACGGTGCCCGTCGGGCACCGACTCCATCTCTGAACTCCCCTACAGAGTAACTCATTGAGACCCCTATTGGCAGTAGCGGGCCCGAACACCTCTTCCGATAGCCACGCAAAGGGCGGTATGCTCACGCCTTTCCGAGAGGAATCTTAGGTCACCCGCTGAAAGTGATCACAAGCGGGGAAAAATCCACGGAAGGTAACCACGCTTCGAATCATCAGAAGAGGAGGCTTAGAGATGGCCACTTACGACAAGGCCCATGAACTCGCGCGAGAGTTGAAGTCCAGTGAGGAGTACAAGGAATATCAGAAAGCCAAGCAGGCCATCCAGGCTAACAGCTCGGCCATGTCAATCCTGAGGGATTTCCAAGAGAAGCAAATCCAATTCGAAATGGGACTCCTGAGCGGCAAAGAACCTGATGAGAAGGCCAAAGAGGAAATGAAGAGGTTGACTGACCTCGTGAACATGCACGGAGACGTGAAACGCTTCCTGGATGCCGAACGGCGGATTCTCATCGTCATGAGCGACATCCAGAAGATCCTGACCGATGCCCTGAACCTATTGGACTATCGGTCGATACGATGAGCATCTTTGGGAATTGCTCTGAGAGTTGCTCTCAGAGTTGCTCTCAGAGGTGCTCTCAGAGTCGCTCTCAGAGTTGACCCCACCTAACACGCCGGGAGTTGATCTCCACAACCCACGGCTGCAGAGATCAACTCCCAACTGCTCAACTCCTTAACTACCGGACACAACCGATTGACCGGCGAGTGTCGCCCGGCCTCCCCGAGCAACCATCCGCAGCAGTCGTCACCATCTCACCTGCTTACGGCTATTTGCCCGCCCTTCATGACCATCTTGATCTTCGACGTGTCCTGGAGCACCGTGATGTCGGCCAGGGGGTCTCCGTCCACCAAGATGAGGTCCGCCCAGTATCCTTCCTTGGCCTGGCCCATCCTCTCGCCCCATCCC
>CAZYFG010000058.1:0-254 GCA_964646835.1 uncultured Eubacteriales bacterium
CAGTGCGACGGGTGCGCCTCCCTGTTGGACCCTGAGGACCTTATCGAGCCGCGTTCCGCCATATCCGGGAGCACCAACCTTGAGATGCGCGAAAGCAAGCACCTCTTTATAAGGCTTGATCTCCTGGCGGCGGAAATCGAGAAGTGGGTTGACTCACACACCGATTGGCCGAGGTTGACCATCGGCGTGGCCAAAAAGTGGCTGAACGAAGGACTCCAGCCCAGGTGTATCACCAGGGACCTGTCCTGGGGGAT
>CAZYFG010000058.1:264-1256 GCA_964646835.1 uncultured Eubacteriales bacterium
AGGCGCAAGGGCCGGGCCGGGTTGTTGGGCTGGACGGGGCAACGCCTAAGCCCGATGATGCACAGGCCGAGACCTCTCAAGCCATCCGCGATTGGAAGTCCTGGTGGTTCGACGCCCCTGACGTGTACTACGCTCAGTTTCTCGCCAAAGACAACCTGCCGTTCCACACCGTCACTTTCCCTGCCATGCTCATTGGAACTCGGGAACCTTGGACAATGGCCTCCTATATCAAGGGTTTCAACTGGCTCACGTACCACGGAGGTAAGTTCTCCACCAGCCAGAAGCGAGGGGTCTTTACAGACCGGGCGCTGGAGATCTACCCGCCCGACTATTGGCGTTACTACCTCATGGCAACTGCTCCGGAATCCGATGATTCCGATTTCACCTGGCCGATGTTCGCCACCATCATCAACAAGGATCTCGCCGGGAACTTCGGCAACTTTGTGAACCGGACGCTGAAACTCACGGCGTCGCGCTTCGGTGGTCCCCCCACCAGCACGGGATCTGCTGATAGGCGTGAGACTTCGGAGAACCCTGCAGTAACCTCGCCTTCTGGAGAGCGACGCGAGGAAGACTCCGTTCTCACCGGAGTCATCCCCTCGGGCGGCCAGTGGGGCGCCAGGGAGGAGCGACTCCAAGCCGAGGTAAACGGGGCTCTCGACGAATACCGAAAGTGCCTGCGTCAAATGGAGTTCCGCAAGGGCGTCCTTGCCCTCAAGAAGCTGTGGTCTCTCGGAAACCTCTACATCGACGAGAGGGCACCTTGGAACCTGCTGAAAACCGATAGCGAGGAGGGGGCCATGGTCCTCCGCACCTGCATCAACTTGGTCAGAACGTTTGCCCTGGCTTCGTCGCCTTTCATCCCGTTTGCCTCAGAGAAGGTCGTCGAAGCGCTCCGGCTTACGTCTCAACAGGCCGGGGAGTCCATGGAGCAGGTGGGCGACCTCCGAGTTCTTCAGCCCGGACACGTATTCGAGGTCCCGCCGGTGTTG
>CAZYFG010000058.1:1266-9562 GCA_964646835.1 uncultured Eubacteriales bacterium
GGCCTAAGTAGCTATCGGCCACCGAGAGTTTGATCTTCCATCGGTTGTTCCGAACAGGTCGACGAAATCCATGTGTCGTCCCGGATAGGTCGACGAAATCGATCGGTTGTTCCGAACAGGTCGATGAAATCCATGTGTTGTTCCGGATAGATCGATGAAATCCATGTGTCGCTCGGGATAGGCCGATGAAATCGGTCGTTTGTTCTGCACAGGTGGCTGAGAGCCATCGGTCGGGCCGGATGGAGGTATAGGATGCGCCGGGAGGGTTACGAGGTTAGTTTGAGCTCCCAGAGATCTGTTCCGCCGTGGACCTGCATGTCCAGACCCGCCCGTTTCGAGTAACCGAGAAGCTCCTCGGCGAGCGGAATCTGTGTTTCGACGGCCACGAACAACTCACCCGGGGCGATGTTTTTCTTGAGCGCTTCGGTCCGCAGTAGTTCCAGGGAGTGCCTGATGATGGCTATGGCTCCTTCGGCGGTTCCAAAGAGTGATCCCAGCGCAGCGCAGAGGTAGGCTTCCTGAGCAGCACTGTGCGGGTGCTCTCCGGCGTGTTCGCCTTCCGGTTCGGTGTGGATGTGGTCCTCCTCGTATGGGTTGCTCATGAGCCCGCCCGCCAGCGTTCTCCCGCTTCCATCTCTCGCGACCAGGAGCCATTCCTTCGTCGCTTCTCGAATGAAGCTCTGACGCGTGAGAGACAGCCAGGTGTAATCGCACCCAAGGTAACCTATCTCTTTGGATGCAGCTTCGAATAGTAGGCCGGCTTCCTCGGGGGTAGCTCTAGTCACCTTGATGGCATTAGGAATACAGGCATCCGTGGAACCAAATCCGTTCCTGCCTTCATCACCTGGCATGTGGTTATCTGCAGATGCAGGCGAGTACCCTGCCACGGGCACTGTGAACTCGGCGATTTTGGCCACCAGCTGGAATCCCATCGTCTTCGCCAGTCCCTGGGACCTGTAGTTGTCAGAATCGATGTGTGCCCGGCAGACTCGCGCTCCACGCTTCCTCGCGCCTGCTATTGAGGCCTCTGTGAGCATGGACGCTATGCCCATTCGCCTCAGTTCTGCTTTGACGCGGATCCCCTGGAACCAAGCCTCGCCTTCCGCAGGGTATGCAACGCATGTAATGCCCACGGGTATCCCATCGACTTCGGCGACGTATACATCGTGTCCGCTCTCAAGCCACTCGGTGAAGGCATCGGCAACGTAGTCGCCCCAGTCGAAGGTGTTCTGGGTGAACGCCCGGATGTGCGGTTCATCTTCGAGCCTGGCCCGGCGGATCACGACGTCAGGTTTTTCGGCAGGACTTGGGTTATCGGAGCGGATCACTGGTGTATCCTCCTCTGCAAAACAAGATCGCAACGGAACTGCAGGCCCGTCTTTCATTCTACGGGTATGTATCTGCCTTCTTGAACCTCGACAACGGCGCTGCCTGACGTGAGATCCCGGAGTCTGGCCTTGATCACACCAAGATCGCTGGGCCGCACCAGTGCCGTCAACTTGACCTTGTCGGTGAAGTCTACCGATTGGATGGCGATGCTCCGTCCTTCCAGCTCCCTTTGGACGCGGCCATACTGATCGTACTCCAGGGTGGCGGTCAGCATCTCGTGGTAGGCGTAAGTCGCGGCGCCCGCAGCCTCCAAAGCGGCGGAGGCGGCTTGCCCGTACGCCCTGAGGAGGCCTCCGGCTCCAAGGAGGATCCCTCCGAAGTAGCGGGTTACCACGCAGACGGCGTTCCGAACGCCGCGCTTCTTGAAGACCTCCAGCACGGGATAGCCGGCGGTGCCTCTCGGCTCGCCGTCGTCACTAAGGCGTTCGATAGGTGTCCCCGGTCCGACCGAATAGGCCCAGACGTTGTGCCGCGCAGTGGAGTGTTGGGCCTTGACGCGATCAATGAAAGCTTCGGCTTCCTCGATGGAGAACGCGGGCGACACGCGCCCAATGAAGCGGGAGCGTTTTGCCTCCATCTCGGCTGACGCCTCGGTCTTTGGACATAGGAAGTCGGGTCGGTTCTGCATTGGCAACTCCCCGTGCTGTCAGTTCTTCCCTGTCAGTTCATTGCTGTCAATTCATCACTGTCTGTTCGTCGCCGTATGTCATCGCCGTCTGTTCATCTCCGGCTCCATCATTCTCCCCAGGGCCGGGCAGGTACGTCAAGTCAAGGCGAATGTGGAGTCTTGCAGGCTTTGGAACCTTCTCGCGAGCAGGGCGTCTTAGGGGTATGACTCAAGTTCGGAGGCAGTTTTCATGCAGAGACGATTAACCAAGTCGGTTTTCCTGTGCCTGACGGTCATTAGTCTGGCCCTGGCGGCATGCTCAAGATCGGGCGATTTACAGGCATATGCGGCGCTCATCGGTATGACGAAAACGGAGATGGCCCAGAGACTCAAAGATGAGCCGACACCCATAGACGAAGGTGGTGTCGCATTCCCCACGTCGGGCTTGAGGGCTTGGTTCGACGAGAACGGCAGGGCCGTGGATATCTACATCGACAGCAAGGACGTGGATTTCGAGGGTGCCAGGATCGGCGATACGGTTGAGTCCTTCAAAGAAGCCTTTGGCGCGCCGATTAACGAGAACACTGAATCGGCCTATGCCGTGTTCGCCCACGAGGGGCTGTTCCTGGACGTCAACTATGACCCCGCAACCGGAGTCGTAGTGGCCGTGCACCTTCTGGTGGAGTACCAGTAGAGGGCACTCCTCACAGCGGTTTTCGTGAGAGCGCGTTCGTTGGAGCGTACTCGCCAGAGCGTAATCGTTGGAGCGGCACTCGCCCACCGAAACCGGGGAACACTTTCTCGCTTCCCCCGTCAAAACGGACAGGTGCACCCCACGAGACCATCCAGCAGAGGAGTGACAACAGTGAGTCAGCGATGGCGGAACGCGATTCCGGCGGTTGTCATCGTTGCATGCCTCGCCCTCGGGGCTATCGCGGTCTTACCCGAACGCGTTCAGGCGGAGGACCAGGTGACAGACCCACGGCTCATATCCGTGAGTGGAGAAGCGACCGTCGCGGTGAAACCCGACATGGTGACTGTGAGCTTTGGTGTGGAGACCAACGCAGCCACGGCGAAAGAAGCCCAGCAAGCCAATACATCCAAGATGAACAGCGTTATCACCGCCCTGAAGTCTGCCGGGATACGCGCCGACGATATTCAGACGTCCAACTTCAGCCTGTACCCTGTGTACGGGTGGGAAGGCGATAGGCCTGGCGGAACTCAGATTCTCACAGGGTACCGGTGCAACAACACCGTTACGGCCAGGGTAAAGGTCGTGTCGACTACCGGAACAATCATCGACGCCGCGATTAACGCGGGCGCCACGAATGTCGGAGGCATCTCCTTCGGCCTGCAGAACCCCGACCCCACGAAGAACGAAGCACTGGCCCTGGCTGTCGCGAACGCCCGGGCAAAGGCGGATGTGATGGCCAAGGCGGCCGGCGTCACCATTACGGGGATCTACAGGATCTCTGACGGGTACGCCGCCGTAGTTGGAGCGATGGAATCGGCTGCCCGCATGATGAAGGATGCGGCGACTCCCATCGAAAGCGGTACCGTTACCGTGAACGCGACGGTGCGTATGGATTTCACGTTCTAGCCCGTTTCCCCCCAACTCCCTGGAAAGCCGGACCAGTGATGGTCCGGCTTTCGATTAAGGGACTGGATGGGGGGTCTCCCGCGCGCCGTCCAGCCCGGCAGCGATTCATGGTGTCAGGACTCCGGTCGGCAGGTAGGTGACCGGTGGCCCGATTACTCCAACCTGAACTTGTCCACCATGTCTCGCAAGCTTCTTGCCAGCTCCGCCAAGGCCTGGGCAGATTCGTAGACGCGCTGGATGGAACTCTGCATCTCCAGGGACGAAGCCGATACTTCTTCGGTTGCTGCCGCACTCTGTTCCGAAACTGCCGCCACGCTGTCGATGAGCCTTCGCACCTCATTGGCGCTTGACATCATCGTCACGGCCGAGGAAGCGTTTTGTTCGGCCACCTGAACTACGTTCTTCATGACCTCTTGCACGCTTGCACTGGCCCGGCTAACTACCGTTGAGGCTTCACTGAGGTCGAGCACCAAACGTTCGGTCTCAACCGCTCCCTCGGCGATCTCGGTCAGCGCCGCCGAGGCCTCCTTCGCCAGCACGCTCCCGGTCTCGACTTCCTGTGCACCCGCTTCGGACGCCGCGACGGCCCTCTGGATGGCCTGGCGGATGCTGCTCACCAGGTTGGCGATTGCTTTCGTCTCCCGGGATGAATCCTCGGCCAGTTTCCGGACTTCCTCGGAGACCACCGCGAACCCCTTGCCGTGTTCACCGGCCCTAGCGGCTTCGATCGCGGCGTTAAGCGAGAGAAGATTGGTCTGAGTGGCGATACTGCTTATGACCTCGATGATCTTGCCTATCTCCTGTGAGTACCCGTCCAGTTCGCGGATGTTTTGGGCGATGTTCCCCGTGGTCGCCTTAATGCTCTCCATGCTGTTCAGGACTTTGCTGACCGCCTGGCTTCCTCTGGCGGCGTACTCGGCGTTCTTGTTCGACGCGATCCCGGTCCTCTCAAGGAGGCTCATTACCTGGGCAAGTGATTGATCCGCCTGAGAAGACACGTTCAGGGACTCATGGATGCCCGCGGTCTGGGCATCGGTACCCTGCGCCACCTGAGATATGGCTGTACCCAGTTGATCGACTGCTGTGGCCGTCTTGGAGGCGCTGTCGCTCTGGTCCTGGGAACCTGCTGCTATCTGTTGTATGGCATCGGCCATCTGTTGCGTGACCCTGGCCGATTCCTCTGCGCCCTGCGTCAGCAAATCCGCGGTGCTGGCCACACGAGCAGCGATCTCGCTTATGCCGCCGACCAATCCCCGGAGCTTGCCTACGAATGTGTTGAAGTCCTTTGCCATCTCGGCCAGCTCGTCGTCGCCGGCTTCATCGATCTTGGCCGCAAGGTCCGCCTCGCCGGAGGCGAAATCCTTGAGCGCCCGGGCCAGCCTGTGGACCGGATCCTGTACCGCCTTTACCAGCGCGTATGACAGACCGCCCGCAACAGCGGCCCCAACGATCACAACGGCCGCCACCGGAATGGCCCCTTTTTGGCCTGCTAGGGACAACCCGACAAGCACCGCAAGGAGGATTCCGTTGCTTAGAATGATCTTGCTAGCTACTCTCATGAGACCACGTCCTTCGCGCTCCAAGTGAATGGCGAGTTGTTGTACCAAGTTTCTAATCGGCAAATTCCGGGGAAATGTTTGGTGTTGGCGGCAAGAACAGCGGCCAACTTGAGATCCCGGGGAGAACAAGCCGCCCCAAAGAGAGATCAACTAGAGGTCTCAGAGACTCAAAGAGTGACGCCTCCCACAGAGCCCCGGGAGAATCCGGCGTGGCAACTCCTATGACTTCGCCGACTTAGCCCTCGGACGCAGCAAGGAATTCCAGACGTTGCCCATGGTCGTTCGCACTTTCTTGTAGCTCTTGACCGCGGCGTACGCTGCGGCCGTCGCGGGGTCGGCGAAATCGTAGGAATACTCCCGGTAGGTGCCCTTGAGGAGGCCGTCCTTGCGGATTCGCTCCTCCAGCGGGGAACCCGTGAGGACCACCAGATCGGAGATGATGCCGGTTTGCATCCCTTTGAGGATCCGCTGGTATGCCTTGGCGTCGCCGCCGGCGGCCCGGTCGAGTAGGTCAAACGCCTCTTTGATCTCGGCTACCTTTCTATAAGGGTGCCAGAAGATGAAGCTGTAGCCAAACTCCAGGCCGCTGTCCAGGACGTAGCGCAGCGAGGCGGCCATCTGGTCTCTGGTCGTCCCCTTGGCGTAGAGTTCGATATCCGATTCGGACACCGCGTCGAGGCTAAGGTAAATCGAAGAGAGGCCCGCTTCCTTAAGGATCTTCAGGATGTCGGGATCCACTTCATCGGCCCTGGCGTATATCTCCAGGCTCGTCTTGAGTCCCCTCCGGATGATTTCCCGGGCGATGGATTCCGCTCTCAGCCTGCCTTCGACTGAACGCCCGAAGAAGTCTTCGTCCACAAATCTGAACTTCTGAAATCCGTAGTCCTTCTGAAGGGCCTCAATCTCGTCCACCGTGTTCTCGGGGGAGCGCGCCCTCCATCGGGGACCGGGGTTGGTGGCCTGGAACGAATGGATGGTGCAGAAGGTGCAGGTGCCTCCGCACCCCCTGGACGAGAGGATATTGGCCTGTGCCGCCCCCGGGTTCTTGCTCTCCCTGTACATCTCGGCTTGGGGCCGGAGAGGGAACGGAAGCGAGTCGAGGTCCCGGACCATGGGACGCAAGGAGATTTCGCTGCCCAGGGTTGATTGAAGAGCGAGGCCAGGTACGTCGTTCCACGATGCAACACCCGGCCCCCAAGGGTCTCTACTGGCCGCCAGGGCTTCCATGGTTTCGACCAGGGTTTTTTCGCCCTCTCCGACACAAATGGCAGTCAAGACGGGGAAGTCCCTCAGAAGCTCGTTCCTGGCGATTGTCGGGAAATGACCTCCCAAGATGATGGGGGCCTTGACCTCGGACAGTTCCTCGAGCATCGCGGCGCACTGAGGGAAGAACTCCTGCCAGTTTGCGGATATGCCGAGGACGTCGAATTGCCTGCCCTTGATCTCTTTTGCGGTCCTTGCCGGTCCCCAACCGTGAAACGGAGCGTCCAGGATCTCCACTGAGATCCCTGCTTGCTCGCAAGCGGCCGCAAGGTATCCCGTCCCCAGATACTCGTAGAATCCTTTGTAGAAGTTGCCTTGACCCCATGGCCAGCCGAAATTGTGAGGGGCGCTGACCAATAGCAGTTTTGGACGATCGCTGTCCATGTGAATCTCCCGTTCGCTATTTCGACTTTGAAGCCCAGCGTGCGTTGCGTGCTCTCTATCTCAACTCGATTACCCGGTATTTCTGCGGTCTGGAAAAGGAATCCTGCCTGTGTGGGGGTGGGGTGAGTCGCACCTACTGCGAGAGATGGAGGTCTACCTGGGGCTGGTGGCCCGGGTTTTTCCCATAGTCCGAAGGGAACTGGCGGTATGGAGGAGCCGGGCCCGAGAGGTGCCTGACGACGAACTCAGGAGGCAGGCGCTCTGGAGCATCTCATCCAAGGCTTTCCACTGCATGGGAGGATCGGTTCTGGCCCTTGAGAATCCGGAGCGGCTCGGCGAACTCGTGAGAGCCATAGTCGCCATCCAGACGGTCAGCGATTACCTGGACAACCTCTGCGACAGGGCTGCTCATGCGCGCCCGTGGGCGGATGACCCGGGGATTGACGCTGCCAGGGAAGGCTTCCTCTCGTGTATGGCCCTCCATGAGGCTTTCCGCTGCGCGGTCGATCCCGCTCGGCCGGTTAGTCTTTTCTACCGTCTGTACAGGGTCGCGCACGGCGACGGGGGGTACCTCGACGGACTCGTGCAGGCTTCTAGAGGTGTCCTTGGGCGGCTAGACTCCTACCGGGAGGCTTTGCCTTGGGTCAACTATCTGGCCGGCCTCTACTCGGAGCTCCAGTCGATCAAGCATCTCTCTCCGGCAATAAGGGATGGGCTGATGGAGGAGTGGTACCGCGTCCGCTGGGTTGGGGATTTGGATCCTGAGCAGTGCGTTCTTCCCCTTCCTCGAAGGGCTTCGGATGGGTTCATGGATGATCCTCCTGTATGTGGGAGAGACGCGGCGGGTTTTCCTCTGGCTTGGTGGGAGTTTGCCGCAGCCACGGGCTCGACGCTGGGGATCTTCGCCCTCGTCTGTGCTTCTTCGAGGTCTACTTCCTCGGTTCCCCGGGATTCCCGCCACCGTCACGCGACGTCCGGGCGCCATCGGTCATCTGTGTCTCCGGAACGGCAAGAGTCTAGCCGATCGTCTTCTTTAGGCCCGCTCGCCCAAGCCTATTTCCCGTCCATAGCAGGACTCCACATCCTGCTCGACTACTATATAGACAGGGAAGAGGACCGCCTCGGCGGGGACCTGAACTTCGTGAGCTTCTACCCATCACCCGACGCCAGGGAGGCTGCAATGGGTCGATTTGTGGGTCGCGCTTTGGAGGAAGCGCGAAGCCTACCCAACTCGTGGCTGCACACTGCCGTGGTACGCGGGCTTCTATCCATGTACCTTTCGGACCCCAAAGCGCGCGAAGCCGGAATCCGAAACTCGGCAGGGGCGCTTGCATCACGAGGAGGGCCCCTTGTCAAAGTGTTGCTTCCGGCCTGCCGTGTGACAAGAAGGTTGTTGGGCTTCTAGCGCGACTCCGGTCAGATTGTTCGCTCCCGCTCATCAGCCGTTCGCCTGCGTGCCTCCGTGCCAGCCCACAAGGGCCATGCATCCCGTCC
>CAZYFG010000058.1:9671-11156 GCA_964646835.1 uncultured Eubacteriales bacterium
TTGTTGCCGTAGTCTGCGCCGCCCTCGAGATAGTGACCCCCTCGTTCTTCATCGGGTGGTTCGGCGCAGGGGCGGTTGCCGGAGCAGTCCTGTCGCTCTTGGGGGTAGGCCTAACCGGCCAGGTGTTGTCTTTCCTCGTGGTTTCAGTCGTATTGGTGCTCAGCACAAGACGCATTTCATCCACGTGGACAAGGCAAGACGCCCACACCAGGACCAACGTTGATGCTGTCCTTGGGAAGAGCGCGGTTGTCACGAGGGCGATTCCGGCTAAGGACAGAGGACAGGTTAAGGTGGGTGGCGAGGTGTGGTCGGCAGAGTCGACAGACGGTCGGGCGATACCCGAAGGAGTGACTGTCGAGGTTGTCAAGGTCGACGGAGTCCATTTGGTGGTTAAGGCGCCGGAGTGAGTCTTATTGGTGCCAGGCACTTCGGGGTCGTCAGTCTGGCGAGCCTAGAGTAAATCAAGGGAGGAGAGATCAAAGTGGAGGGCTACTTCCTGCTATTGTTGCTGATCTTCTTGGCGGTTTTGTTCGCGGCCAGTTCAGTGCGTATCATCACCCAGTCTCGAGCGGGGATCATCGAGCGGCTGGGTAAGTTCCACGGGGTGGCCAAGACCGGGGTGAACATCCTCATCCCGTTCATTGACCATATGAGGGCGTATATCGACCTTCGGGAGCAGTTGGTGGACTATCCTCCCCAACCGGTCATCACTCGCGACAACGTAACGATGCAGATAGACACAGTTGTCTACTATCAGGTGACCGATCCCGTGAAGTACACCTATGAGATAGCGAATCCCAGGGCGGCCATTGAAAACCTGGCCGTTACGACCCTGCGTAACATCGTCGGCGACATGGATCTGGATCAGACTCTCACTTCACGGGACACCGTGAACTCCCAACTCCGGACTATCCTGGATGAAGCCACTGACAAGTGGGGCATTAAGGTGACCCGGGTGGAGATCAAGAACATCGCTCCTCCCAGGGACACTCTTGACGCCATGGAGAAGCAGATGCGGGCCGAACGCGAGAGGCGCGAGGCCGTACTCAGGGCCGAAGGTGAGAAGAGAGCGGCAATCCTCCGGGCCGAGGGAGAAAGGGAAGCGGCGATACAGATCGCGGAAGGCGCCAAGCAGGCCGCGGTCCTAAAGGCTCAAGGCGAGGCGGAAGCCATACTGGCGGTTGAGCATGCCAAAGCCGAGGCTATCAAGATGGTGTACAGCGCGATTAAGGCCGCCGGCCCCACCAAGGAAGTCGTGGCCATAAGGTCACTGGAGGCTATGGAGAAGGTCGCCGACGGCAAGGCCACCAAGATCGTCGTGCCGGCAGACGCGGCGGGGATCTTCGGGGCGTTGTCGGGGCTGAAGGAAGTGCTGGCCGGGCAAGAGGCCGGGAAGCAGACTGAGGAGTAGGGCCGAACCCGCGCAGGGATGCCACAGCTGAGGGGCTGTTGAGGGCCCTGTGCACGGCCTGGTGCACATTCTCG
>CAZYFG010000059.1:0-1486 GCA_964646835.1 uncultured Eubacteriales bacterium
GGACTCTCAAGGCCCCCATCGTCATTGGCCGCGACCACCTTGATACCGGCTCGGTGGCCTCACCCTACAGGGAGACCGAAGGGATGAAGGACGGATCCGACGCCATCGCCGACTGGCCGATCCTGAACGCGCTGGTAAACGCAGTTTCAGGCGCCAGCTGGGTCTCCGTGCACCACGGCGGAGGGGTCGGCATCGGGCTCTCCATCCATGCAGGAATGGTCGTTGTGGCCGACGGGTCAGACGACGCCAGGTGGCGCTTGGAGCGGGTACTCAACACCGATCCGGGCACCGGGGTCGCCCGCCACGCCGACGCAGGGTACCAGACGGCCGTCGAGACGGCCCGCAAACAAGGCCTCGTCCTTCCTATGCTGAAGTAAGACCGAATGGGCCGGCGGCTCTCCGCCAACGGAACATCTTCACATAGAGGGACCCCGGGGGAATATCATGTCTGGACTCCACGCAAAGGGGCGAGGACATGGCATCTGGGGAAAACGGCCTCGATTTCGAGAAGCTGCTGGAGGCGTCCTTCTACGGAGCCGTGTCCGCCACGGCTTTCGCTTTGGGCGAGTTTGCCGCCGGCAAGTCCAACGGGTGTCTTAACGACCTGGGAAAGGACATCGCCTGGGCCGTCTTTGGTGCGCTGTTCTCGGAAGTGGTTGCGTGCCTTACAGACAGCACCCTTCTCACGGTCATAATCGTCGGATTCGTCACCGGATTCCTCGTCGTGATGAAAGATCTCTTCCCCGGGGAGCTAATCTCGGGAGTCTTGTGGCCTCAATCAGAATATCCAACTCTTTCCTAGAATACTCCCTTAAATCACCCTCCCCAGCCTAAAAGGCACGGGCGTGGGAAAACCTAGATCGAGCCGGATTGGCTTTCCATGGCGCGTCCTGGGATTGGAGCGCGCTTGTACGGCATTGGGTCCGAAGCCGGCTCTCATAGGGGAGGTCACCGCATGCTGAGGCGCAACTGGTTGTGGGTGCTCGTCGGAGCGGCTCTTGTCATCGGGATAGGAGCTACGTCCGTGGCCGTCTTCCTCACGGACATCATGTGGTTTCGGGAAGTCGGCTACTTGAGCGTCTTCACAACCGTGCTCTCGGCGAGGCTCGTGGTCGGACTCGTGGGCGCCCTATTCTTCTTCTCAATCACCTTCGTCAGCTTGCAGGCGGTCCTCTGGAAAAGGCGCGACGTCACACTGGTCGGAGGACTGGTGATGCCCATCTCCATCGCCCTGCCGCGCAACATCCGGAGGTGGATGCTCCTGCCGTCCTTGGTGGTCGGCGCCCTCGGAGGAATCGCCGCCTTCAGCCAGTGGCACGTTGTCCTGGCGTACCTTAACGGGACTCCTTTCGGCCTGACCGATCCCTTCTTCGCCAAGGATGTGGGATTCTACATATTCACCCTGCCCTTTTACAGGCTGGTCCAACAGCACCTGTGGGTGGCCTTCATGGCCGCGTTGGCTGTCTCCGCCTTCGCCTACTTCATA
>CAZYFG010000059.1:1547-6519 GCA_964646835.1 uncultured Eubacteriales bacterium
GCGCCGGATCGCGGTGGAACAGAGGGCCAGAGCCCACCTATCCGTGTTGGCGGCCATACTTTTCGCGTTGAGGGCGTGGGGATACCAGATCAGCGTGTGGGACCTCATGTACTCGCCGCGCGGAGTGGCCTTCGGCGCCTCATACGCGGACATCCACGCGCAGGTGCCCGCCTTCAAGATACTGATCTTCGCCGCGCTCCTGGGAGCCGCATTGTCGGTGGCGAGCCTCTACCTTAGGACCATGCGCTTCATCGGCTACTCTGCGGTTACCCTGATTGCGCTCTCACTGGCCGTGGGGTACGCCTATCCTGCCTTCATGCAGAACTTCACCGTGTCCCCAAACGAGCTCGCCTACGAGCTTCCGTTCATCGAGCACAACATCAATTTCACCCGGCACGCCCTCGGCATAAACGACATTGAGAGCGTTCCGTTTGAGGCGGCCAACGACATAACCCAGAAAGACCTGGAAGAGAACTCGGCGACCATACGCAACTTCAGACTCTGGGATTACCGGATGTACTACAAGTTCAACGACGTGGACGTAGACCGCTACACGGTGAACGGGGAACTCCGCTTGGCCCTCTCATCGGCCAGAGAGTTGGACATCTCATCGCTACCGCCGGAAGCGAACTCGTGGATCAACATCCACCTCAAGTACACCCACGGCTACGGGATCGTCATGAGCCCGGCATCGGAGGTCACCCGCGACGGCATGCCGGCCTTCTACCTCCAAGACATACCACCCAGGCCCTCCGCGGACCTGAGCGTGACGAGGCCCGAGATCTACTTCGGCGAGCTCACCGACCACTACATCATCGTGAATACCAAGGAACCCGAGTTCGACTACCCGAGGACCGAGACCGAGACACTGGAACCCACGTTCTACCAGGGAAAAGCAGGAGTGCCTGTCGGGGGTTTCCTGAGACGGCTCCTCTTCATGCTCCGGTTCCGGGATTACCAGGTACTCGTGTCGGGCGCCCTGACGCCGGAATCCAGAGTGGTCATGAGACGCAACATCATGGAGAGGGTCCGCACCATAGCGCCTTTCCTCATGTACGACTCGGATCCGTACGTCGTCACTGCTGACGGACGACTCTACTGGATGCTGGACGCGTATACCGTTTCGGCCAACTACCCTTACAGCCAACCCGACGCGGCCGCCGGGGTGAACTACATTAGGAATTCGGTCAAGGTCGTGATAGACGCCTACGACGGCACGACCACTTTCTACCAAGCCGACTCTGAAGATCCCATCATCAACACATACGCCAAGATCTTCCCGGACTTCTTGACGCCCATCTCGGAGATGCCCGAGTCGCTGAAGTCGCACATCCGGTACCCGGAGGACCTCTTCAAGATCCAGTCCAGAGCCCTCCTCACGTATCACATGACGGACCCCCACGTCTATTACAACAAGGAAGACTACTGGGAACTGCCCCGGGAGATATACGGCACGGGCGAAACCGCCGTGAGTCCCTATTACATAGTGCTGGACGTCCCCAATCAGTCTGAGCCTGAGTACATGCTGATGACGTCCTTCACGCCGAGGGGAAAACCCAATATGACGGCGTGGTTGGGGATAAGGTGCGACCTCAATGAATATGGGAAGGCCACGCTGTACGCGGTGCCCAAGGACGAGCTGATCCCCGGCCCGATGCAGGTCGAATCGCTTTTCTCCCAGAACCCACAGATCGCCGCCAACATGACGCTGTGGGGGCAGCGCGGTTCTCAGGTCATACGCGGCAATCTCTTGATATACCCCGTAGGCGATTCGCTCCTCTACATGGAGCCCTTGTACCTGCAGGCTGAGACGGTAAGGATCCCCGAACTGAAGCTGGTGCTCATGTATTACGGAGGAAAGGTCGTCATGGGAACCTCCGTGGCGGATGCCATGTCTCAACTGTTTGGGAAAGATCTGCCGCTTGAGCCTCCCGACGGCGTCCAGCCGGGCGATGAACCGGAGGACGTGGCCGGATTGGTAGCCCGGGCGAACACTCTGTGGCAACAGGCACAGGAAGCCCTGCGGGCAGGTGATTGGGCAGGGTACGGCAAGGCCATCGAGGAACTAGGACGCGTGCTCATGGAACTTGGGGAGCTCACCGGCGCCGCGGCGGTCGAGTTGGAGACGCCGCCTCCGGAAGCGCCAGTTCCTTGACACTATGAAAAACCTCTGCAAGTATCGATATTGATAGAAACATCTTGGGCTGGAAGGTAACGTTTGGGCACCCATGCCCTCCGGGAACCTTGGCTTAGGGGGAGACTCATGGCGGAGCACATGGAAGTACATGACACGACGGTAAAGGGAGTAGCAGACTTCGACGGGCAGATCGTCCGCCTCAAGGGCTGGCTTTACAACAAGCGCTCATCGGGCAAGATCCTCTTCTTGATCTTGAGGGATGGGACAGGCGTCATCCAGTGCGTTGCCACCAAGAACGAGCTGGGGGACGACCTCATGAAGCGGCTCGACGGCCTTAACCAGGAATCGTCCCTCATCGTCGAGGGATTGGTTCACGAGGACAGTCGCGCCCCCGGCGGGTATGAGATCCAGGTCAAGGAATGCAATATCGTGTCGGAAGCCCGGCCCGACTACCCCATCACGCTGAAAGAACATGGGCCCGAGTTCCTTTTGGACCAGAGGCACTTGTGGATAAGGACTCCCACCCAGCGTGCCGTCCTCACCGTACGGGCCGAGGTAATGCGCTCGCTCAGGGAATTCCTGGACTCCGAGGGCTTCCTTGAGGTGAGCGCGCCTATCCTCACGCCGTCGGCATGCGAAGGGACCTCGACTCTCTTCTCGACCCCGTACTTCGGGGAGAAGGCGTATCTCTCCCAAAGCGGCCAGCTTTACAACGAGGCCACCATCATGGCTCTTGGCAAGGTGTATTGCTTCGGACCAACCTTCCGAGCGGAGAAGTCCAAGACCAGGCGCCACCTTACCGAATTTTGGATGCTGGAACCGGAAGCCGCGTTCATGACGTTTGAAGAGCTTCTGGATCTGGAAGAGCGCATGGTCGCTTTTGTGGTCCGCCGGGTGATCGACAGGTGTTCCCGGGAACTGGAACAGGTAGGGCGCGACCCGAAGGATCTTTCGGACATAACGCCCCCCTTCCCGAGGATGACTTACGACGACGCCGTGGATCTCCTCAAGGAGAACGGCATCCCCATCGAGTGGGGGGACGACTTCGGCTCGCCTCATGAAACGTTCCTAGCCAGCCAGAGTCACAAACCGGTGTTCATTACCGGTTACCCCACCAAGGTAAAGGCTTTTTACATGGAACCGGACCCCGAGCGTCCTGAAATCGTGCTGGCATCTGACCTCCTTGCGCCGGAGGGGTACGGCGAGATCATTGGCGGAAGCCAAAGGATCCACGATTACGATCTTATGGTCAAGAGGATCAAAGAGCACGATTTACCCATGGAGGCATACGACTGGTACCTTGACCTACGTAAGTTCGGGACGGTGCCCCACAGCGGCTTTGGGCTTGGCATAGAGAGGTTCGTGGCCTGGATCTGCCACCTTGACCACCTGCGCGAAGCCTCACCGTTCCCGAGGATGATAACCAGGATTAGGCCATAGGAAATTTGGGAGAACAGGGGGTGCGTGACTTGCCTCACGGCGGAGACATGAGAAAAGAGAGACTTCTCGAGTTAGGGTCACGCGTTCGGGCAAGACGCGAGGAACTCGGGCTGTCGGTGGAGCAATGCGCCGAGAAAACCAAGATCCGCTCAAGGTATCTCATTGCCGTGGAGGAGGGCGATGACTCGGTATCGCCCGGCCAGACGTACTTCCGCGCCTTCCTGAAAACTTACGCCACTTTCCTTGGCCTCGATGGGGCGGCCTTGTCGGCGGAGTACCGCGACATCATAACCCAGGCAGAGTCCTATCAGGCGGGGAAGCCCGCCCGGATTCCGGCGCCTCCTGCCCAGACGGCACCCGCACGGCCTTCGCCACCTGCCGCAAAACAGGAAGCCGAGCCGGGTACCGCACGGGAAGCACAGCCGGTTGCCGCAAGGGAAGCACCGCCTAGCGCGGCCCGGGAAGTGCCGCCGTCAGGCCAATCTGCAAGCAAAGAGACCGTAACGACCACGACCCCTCCGGTGGCCGGACCCCCAGTGTTTGGAGAGCCGCCTGCGCCAAGGCCGCGCCCGGCCCGCCCGAGGCGGCGCGCTCCGGGAGAAAGACGCAGAAGAGGCGGGGCAATCTGGGTGTTCCTGGCACTTGCCGCGGTAGCGGCAGTAGCCTATTACATCGTAGTAGTGAGGCCTGCCTCCGAAGTACCCCCGCCCACCGCCGGGACAGATGAGCCTCCTACGGTACCCACTACGGGAACAGAGCCAGACCCGGAACCGCCTGAGCCCCCGGACGAGCCTCCGGCCGAACCTCCGGCGCCAGTGGTGACCAGGGAAGACCCAAATGACGAGAATACCATCTGGTCAATAGACCGGACGCCAATCGAGCTGGAACTCAAGATGCACGGCAGCAGCGATTCATACTGCTGGGTGAGCGTCTGGGTGGATGGAAAGCCCTCATTTGAGAGGACACTTACGCCCGACGAAGTCGTCAAACTCACTGCCGCTTCAAGGGTATGGATACGGGCAGGCAAACCCTGGGTGATGGACGTCGTCATAAACGGCCAGGATATGGGGCCGTCAGGTGAGTTTGGACCGGTCAAGGATTTGGTCATCCAGTCCACTGTCGCTCCCGAGACGACCGGGCCCTAGAAAACGCCGCAAGCCCGTAGGCACCGCGGACCCAAGCAAGCACACCCTCCTTTCATAGGCAGGGCAGGCTGCCAATACTATCTTTAGTAGCCCGAAATCCCAGCATTGCCTAGAGGGATGTGCCCGGATGACGAAGAAACATCGCCGGCGCCTGTCCATGTCCCGGACATGTGCCCAACGACTCGCCCCGACCGCGTTCAGCCGTCTTATCGCCCTTGTGGTGCTTGCCCTCTTCTTTGTTTGTGTCTCA
>CAZYFG010000059.1:6529-11113 GCA_964646835.1 uncultured Eubacteriales bacterium
CTGGCCTCTCACCGGTCCTCCAGGGACAGGCGGCCCCCGGGTGGCTCTGGCGGGGCCCTATGACCGGGAAAGCCGGCCGCATGTGTCGGCGTACGCCGCAGTCCTCATGGAGTGGCAGACGGGCACGCTTCTCTATGAGAAAAACGCCTTCACCCGCATGCATCCGGCCAGCGTCACCAAGATGATGACGGCCCTCTTGGCGCTGGAGAACGGGAGGCTTGAGGACACGGTCACCGTAAGCGAGGAAGCGGCAGACCAACCAGGGTCGTCCATGTACCTCAAAGCAAATGACGTCTACACGCTTGAGGACCTCCTGTACGGCCTCATGTTGAACTCCGGCAACGATGCCGCTTGGGCCATCGCGGAACACATCGGCGGCACTGCGGAAGCCTTTTTCGAGATGATGAACAGAAGGGCCAGGAGTATAGGCGCCATCAACACGCAATTCCGGAACCCCCATGGGCTTACCGACCCCAACCACTATACGACCGCGTTCGATCTCGCGCTTATCGCCCGGACCTGCCTAAGGCACCCCTTCTTCCGGCATCTAGTCGCGACCAAGGAAAAGGACATAATCGATGCGGAAGGGCGAGTGAGAGCCCAACTGGGCAACACCAACAGGCTTCTCTGGCTCTATTTGGGAGCGGATGGCGTCAAGACCGGCACGACCGAGTCAGCCGGACAGTGCCTGGTATCGTCGGCCACCCGGAACGACATGCGACTCCTCTGCGTCGTCCTCGCAAGCCACGACAGGTGGGCCGATTCCGCGGCTCTCCTGGATTACGGATTCGAAAACTGGAGGGTGGCGCGCCTCTTCTCCGCCGGGGAGACCATCTTAAACCTTCCCTGCAAGGGGGCAATTCAGAAGGAAGTGGATATCGTCCCCCAGACCGACCTCTTGGCTTGCGTACCACGGAACGCAACCGGGCTCGACCTCAGGTTTGATCTGCCCGAAAAGATCGGTCCGTGCCGCGGCGGCACCGTCGTCGGCCGGGCCACAGTGTTGCTCGGAGACCACGTGGTTGGGAGGGCGGACCTAATGACAGGGGCCTGGGTGACACCCGGAACTCCCGTGTCCATCATTGCCAGAGCGGCCTCCTGGCTCACGCGTCAGGCGGTCCGGTTGCGGGCGTTCTAGCGCCGGCGCGTGCCGCGCCCCTTCTTACCTTACTCCTTTGAAAAGCCGGGACAGCGTGACCACGCTCAGGTTTCTTGCCCCGAGCGCCGACGCAAGGGGTGCCAGATACTTCTCAGCCGGGTGAACGCCCTTTTTGTCTATCTTGATCTTGAGGATGTCTCCGGGAGATACTTCCTCTGCCAGCCGTCGGGCAGCCTCGGCTTCCTTTCCTCTCATTGAGCTCAAGTCCACACCGGGCTTTACGGCTTGGTAGCCCTCCCTGAAGACCAGTGAGACCAAAGCGTCGCTCCATCTTTCACCGGGAGGGTAGAAGAAGGGGGCTGTGGGGACGGCTACTTTCATAAGCGCCTGCCTGGCCCTCTGGATCCTGTCCAGCATCTCGGCTTCCGGCAGGTTGTCAATGCGCTTGTCATCGGTGCCCTTCAGGCCGATCTCGTGATCTCTTGAGGTGATCTCCTTGACCAGGGTTTCATCGGCCTCCACCAACGTTGCCGACAGAAACCACGTGGCTTTCGCGCCCATGGCGTCGAGAGCCCTAAGACACGCCTCGATCTCCTCCCGGCTTGCGGAAACCACATCCACTATGAGGCCCACTTCCATTAGAGAGGTGTCCACACGGGTAATCGGACGGATCTTGGCCGCCGTCTCGAGGGATTCGTCTTGGACCGAGAGGCCCGCTCTCACTCCGAGGACTATGAGGACCAAAGAGAGAACGACCGCTATGCGGATTCGCGTAGCCGGCCTAAGATAGATGACCATGGGTACCCGCCCTCCTCTTAGCTAATGCTTATGCAGGCGGGTAAGGAGGTATAATAGAGCGGCCCGTCCCCAGGCGTGAAATGGCCCTCTCCAGGCGGCGCTTTCGCTTTAGGAGTCCGTCGGAAATCTTGTCGACCTCGCCGCACGCTTCGCCGTGCCTGGCCAGCCCACGGTCCACCGTTTCCATGGCTTTGGGAAGGTCCCGCGGCCCCAGCTCATAGCACCTGGCAAGGCTCAGGTAGTCTTCATCTCTGGCGGGCAGGGAAGACAAGAGGATCTCCAGTGCCCGAATGGCTCCTTCCCAGTCTCCTTGTTTGCGGAGCACCTTGGAGAGGAGCCTCAAGCGCGCGGCTTCGCTCTCGCCGCTCACCCTGCCCCAGTCCGGGACGGTAGTGCCGGCGGTCTCGAGGCACCGCCTCGCGAGTTCCAGATTGCCGCGCCTAAAGTGCAGTTTTCCCGCGCCGGAGAAAGCCTCTGGATCGCAGGTCAGAGGTTCGGCCGTCAAGATGTGCGCGAACACCCAGGCGAGGCAAGCCATGTCCGCCACGTCCAGGCGGTTGTGCTTTATGACCGGGTGGAGCACCGAGGGGTCCCGCTCCCGCTCATAGATGAAGTAGAGGGCAGGGATCATGTTCCCCGGGATATCGCCTTCCCTGACGACTCCCGTGAACCTGCGGACGGCTTCCTTTAGGCTCTGCCCGTAACTGGCCCTGCGTCCCAAAGATCTCGTCACCGAGAGGAAGTCAAGGTGGGCCGGGAGGGGCACGGGGCACCGCATAGCGTTCATGATGTACCTCGACTGAAGGACGGGGACATCGAAGGCCTTGCCGTTGAAGGTGACCAAGACGGCGCTGTCCTTAAGGGCTCCTGACAGAGCGTCCAACATAGACTCTTCTCCCTCACGCGACGTAAGAAGATACTGGTCCACGCCGAATCCCTCGTCGGTCCATCTGCCCAAGCCCACCAAGAATGCCAGCGTGCCGGCCCCGATGAGCCCCGTTGTCTCGATATCGAGGTAGACCCATCCGTCCAGCGTGTCGATGGACGGTTCCAGAGCGCAGAACCCGGGGAGGGAACGAGGAGGGGGCGGGAGGAGCTCCGGTGAAGCGCCCGCGGCGTAGACCGTAGTCACAACCGAGTAGTCCTTCTCATGCCGCGTCTCGGTCCGGAAGTGTGGGTAGTCACGGGAAGAAGAAGCCGGTGAGTCCCGTAACGTAGAAGCAGTAGAAGCAGGGGAAGCAGGGGAGGGGGCCAACGGCGGCTTGGCCGTCGTCTTGGCCTCCATCTCTCTGATCATCTTCCGGAGACGTTCTATGACTTCCTTGTCGGGCAAACCGTTCGCCACCTATGCGTGCATCGACTCCGTGCGTCGACACCCCGGTCACTGGCACTCGGTGATATCGGGCACTTGGGTGCCCTCCCGAAGCACTCTAAGGCACAGTCCTTTGACCCCTTCGCCGGACTCTCCTGCCGGCCCGACGCATCCCGGACAACCGTCGCCGCACTCGCACGCGGTTATGAGCTCCAGGCTGGCCTTTAGTATATCAGGCAACAGGGCATATGCCTTCTCGGAAAGCCCTACGCCTCCCGGGTATGAGTCATACAGGTACACAGTAGGTTTCCCGTCGGAAGGCGACCGGACTTCGACGGCTACGCCCAGGTCGCGCTTGTCGCACAGCAGGAACAATGGAGCGATGTTCAGCACCACATTCGCGAGGCCCGACAAGACGCCGCCCACTAGGCGAGGGTTCATGGCGGAGACCACGTGGTCGGGCAGCGTGAACCACATGGCTTGGGTGTGCAGGTTCATCTCAGGGATGGCGATTCTTCCCCAACCCACATTCTCATCGGTGTAGAGCTTCATCTTCTTGTAGATGGTGGCGAGGGCCGTCACCGATACTTCGCCGAACTTGGGCCGGAAGAAGCCGGCGTCTTCGCTCTTGTCCACCGTCATCACGCGTATTCCCACGGCCAGGTTAGCGTCTGTATAGTAGTCAACGTCGACTTTCTTCACATATGCCTTTTTAGCGTCGTAGTCCAGCCGGTTTACGTGGTACTGCTGTCCCTGATGCATGTAGATGGCTTGTTCGTGGATGAGCATCGGCGCCGCGAACCAGTCGACTTCCCCGATCACCTCGGCCCCATTGGTCTGGTCGATGACGACGAAGTTGTCGGACGAGGCGGACCGGAGGCTGACGCCCGCGGAGGGGAAAGAATCGGAAGACCAGTGCCACCTTCCGCCCGAAAAGTGGACTATGTCCTGGTACTTGAGATGCTCCAGGTAGGACGAGACGTCCCTGCCCGCGAACCGGCTGCCCTCCTCGTCGGACCGGAAAGGCAGTTCGTAAGCGGCGCATTTCACGTGTTCGCCCAGTATGTACGGGTTGTCGGGGTTGATGAGCCCGTACTCGGCGGTCTGCTCGAAAAAGTAGTCGGGGTTTCTCACGATGAACTGGTCTAGGGGGCCCGCCCCCGCAACGAGGATGGCCACAGCCGCGCCCGACCGCCTGCCGGCGCGACCTGCCTGCTGCCAGGTGCTGGCGATGGTGCCCGGGTACCCGGCCAGTATGGCGCAATCAAGGCTTCCGATATCGATGCCGAGTTCCAAGGCGTTGGTAGCGGCAACGCCGATGATATCTCCCTCGCGCAGGCCTTTCTCGATCTCCCGGCGCTCATTGGGAAGGTAG
>CAZYFG010000060.1:0-947 GCA_964646835.1 uncultured Eubacteriales bacterium
TGGGGGGCAACTCGGCGTTCTCGGGATCGTCCATCCCCGCTTGTCGGTAGTCATGCCATATCCGGAGCACTGCTCCCATGGCGATGTTCGTCCGCCCACCCGTCCGCTCGTACCAGTCCTTGCAGAACAAGATGAGGTCGATTATCTCGCGGCTAACCTTCACAGGCTGCACGCCCGCGTTTTCATTGATGGTTCTCACATTGTTGATGCCCTCGTAGCTGTTGTATATGTCATACAGATTGTGGAGTTCCTTGAGCCGCGCGTGGACTCTCTCGAAAGCGTCTCGGAAGTCCTGTTCGCTTCCGGTATAGGCGACTACCGTAATGACGGTGTCGAAAGTGTCAAAAAAGCTGTCCGTGTACTTAGCGTATTTGCTCGCGGTCCTGAGGTCCCCGCGGAGAAAGAAGACCAGCGCCGCCACTACCAGAACGCCTGCCAGAACCCACAAGATTGTCTTTCGCACCCGCATCACCACCAACTAATGTTAGCCGATTGACCTGTCCTCAACAACAAAAAGGGACTCCCCTGCCGATTGACAGGGGAGTCCGAAGACAATCCCTACTCGGTAACGCTCTTGGCGTTGGTGTAGGACTCCTCAACCGCGGCGATGTAGTCTCCCACGGTCATGGTGACGAGGGTCTTGAGTTCAGGCACGTCGGGCGCGCCGGGGTGGTCGCCGGTGGTGGTCAGCTTCATGGCCTTGATTTCGGCAGTGGTCTTGCCGGCCATCCACTTCTCGAGCTCGGCCATCTGCTCAAACCACTCTTTCTGGATACCGGAAGCCCTCTTCATACCGTAGGCATCGCCAAGTTCCTTCTTGGACTTGGGTGCTGCGGTCTTGTCGGAAGTGACCTTTCCATCTTTGTCGTACGCGACCTTGGTCTGGCAAGTGTCGATGATGGTCTTGAGCACTTTACCGTTGGCGTCAAACAAAGTGGCGGCGATGG
>CAZYFG010000060.1:957-11081 GCA_964646835.1 uncultured Eubacteriales bacterium
GTTCACCTGCGCGAGGGGCAAGGTCTCCTTCCCATCGACGTTGGCGTAACTCTTGGAGCTGCTGAGGTCGACTACATGCCCAAGCCCCAGCTTGGCACCACCCTCGGGTACTTCCACTGCATTGTTGTACGCCTCTTCGACGGCTGCGATGTAGTCCTGAACCGTGATGGTGACGAGTGAAGTCAGCTCGGGGACGTCAGGAACGTGGGTGTGTGATTCGTCGCGCTGCTTCGTTTTCATTGCCTTGATCTCCGCCACGGTCTTCCCGATCATCCACTTCTCTAGCTCGGCGGCCTGCTCAAACCATTCCTTCTGAATGGTCGAGGCTCTCTTCATGCCGTACTTGTCTTTGAGCTCTACCTTCGTCTCTCCCAGGACAGATATGTCGGTCGTCAGCTGAAGGTCCTTATCAAAGGCCACCTTGGACTGCGAGGTATCTATAGTGACCTGCATGACCTTGCCGTCAGCGTCGAAGGCTACCGCGGCGATGACGGTGTCGACTTGGCCCGCCGGAGGCTTGGGATTGCCGTCTGCGTCCACCGTGAGGTCAGTGGACTTCGAGATTGAGGTGAGATGACCGAGGCCGATCTTCGCGACCTTGGGGGTCGGAGGCGCCGGCGGTTCAGGTGGTGTCTTGGGGGTGCTTGTGCAGCCCGCCAGCATGACAAGCATGAGGACAAGCACCACTAGAGATGATACTGTCTTTCTCATTTCACCGCTCCCTTTCGTGAAGTACAGGCTCACGCCTATACAAATGTACCATGACATGAGAACCTAGTGTTAGTGAAATTTAGCTCATACCCACATAGCTAGATGTTATGGCCAAGACCCAAGAAACCGTGGTAGGCAACGCAATCGTCGTGCACAACCCGACCTTCTACAAAATCGAATTGACACCGTCAAGTGTGACTGAACACGAAGGCCGCAAGGTCAGAGGCTACGTTTACATGCTTGGACGGGAAGGAACTTTATGAGCGGGCGAGGAAAAGCACCCTGCACGGCATATGATCTCCTTGGGAGGAGTCCCGGTTTGATCTCCCGTCTCGCGTCACGCCTTTTTCTCTCGGTCTTGATCCTCTTTGTCGTCTTTGCCCTTGCATGTGGCTACGCGTACTTCATCGAACCTCGAGCGGTCGTGCTGGAAAGGGTCGAGGTCCCCATAGAAGGCCTTCCCGAGGAACTGGACGGGTTCACCATAGGAGTGATGGCTGACCTCCACGTTGAGACCACCCCGCTCGCCACAATCGAACGGGCGGTTCAGAAGCTGGCGGAAGTAGGGCCGGAGTTCACCGTCATCGTCGGCGATTTCGCCGAGGAAGCGTCTTCCCTTTCCGATATCGACAAGGTCCTGGAACCTCTGGGCCGCGTGTACGGAGTGCCGGGCAACTGGGACCGGTGGACCGAGTCCCGTGATTACCAAGACCTCATAGGAGTCGAGATGCTTGTGAACGAGGGTGTATCCCCAACCGGAGGTCTCTGGCTGTGCGGGATCGATACCGCCCTTCTCGGCTATCCGTCGCTCGATGACGCCGTGGCGGGAGCCCCCGAAGGGTCCATCTTGATCCTCATCGCTCATGAACCGGACATCGCGTCGTGGATCGAACCGAAACACAACGTCTCTCTCCAGATCTCAGGCCACTCTCATGGAGGACAAATCCGGCTGCCTCTCTTGGGCTCGGTGCTCCTTCCGCCCCTGGGAAAGGAATATCCCATGGGACTCATGAAAGCTCCCGGCCACTGGGTATACACCACGAGAGGGATTGGCATGAGCCATATCCCGGTCCGGTTCTTGTGCCCCCCTGAAGTCACCTTGATAAGGCTGGTCAGGCCGGAGCGTTAGCCATGGGTACATCCCGATGTGACGGCATCGCGAGGCTCTGCGCCGAGACGAACGCGTCCCCCTAGAGTGAATCCCTGCTCGTAGCAAGGGAAGAATAGTAGAGCTCTAGGAGGGGATGGATGAAGCCACGTCGCTTGTCCGGACGATCACCGCGTCCAATTGAGCTTCCCAAGGAAGCCGCCGGTGAAGACCAGCACATGAGCAGCGAATTCTCCGCGAACCTCGAGGAGAACCTGAATGCCATTGCCAGTCTCTTGGGGAATCCGCCTGACTTGACTATCCGGAAGCTTTCCCTGGAAGGAGAGCCACCGTCTATCCTTGCCGTCGTTTACGTTGAAGGGATTGTCAACCAGGAGGCTGTAGCTCGGTCTGTGGTCGAACCGCTGCTTTCCCTCTCCGACGTTGCGCACAAGACCGCCGCGAAGGCCGCCGATCCTCTGGAGGCCCTGCGACTCACGCTGCCTACAGTCCAGGCCACCTTCTCCGCCAGGTCGATGAACGAGCTCGTCTCCTTGTTGCTGGAAGGAAAGGTCGCGGTGCTCGCCGAGGGCACTTCCGGAGCCCTGTACTTTGACGCCTTAAGACCCCCCACCAGGAGTTTCGAGCAGCCGACTTCCGAAGTCACTATTCTCGGCCCCCAAGTCGGGTTCAATGAATGCATCGAAAACAATTTGGCGCTCGTCCGTATGCGCCTCAAACACCCCAAACTGAGAGTTGAGCGGTTCATAATCGGCAGGAAATCCCGGACCGATGTCCGGATGGTGTATCTCGAAGGGATCGCCCCCGCGAAAGTTGTGGCAGAACTCAGGAGACGCCTTGGGGGGATAGATACCGACGTGATTCTCGATCCGGGGATGATCCGCGAACTCATAAGCGATAGACCCTATTCCCCCCTCATACTCGAACGGACCACGGAGCGTCCCGATACCGTGGTAGCCGAAGTGAACCTGGGGCGCATAGCGGTCCTTGTCAACGGGTCTCCATTCGCGATGCTCCAGCCCTCACAGTTTTTCACTCTGATCGAAACGGCCGAGGATTACTATCTGAACGCATGGTCGGCGTCGCTCCTCAAGATCTTGAGGGCTGGATCCTACATCTTCTCGATCCTCGCTGTACCCGTGTATGTGGCAGTAACATGTTTCCACCATGAACTGGTACCGCTCCCGCTCCTCCTGAACATCGCCGCGACGCAGGAAGGAGTACCCTTTCCGCTGCCCGTGTCCGCGATGATCACAGAGGTGGTGCTGGACGTCGTCCGTGAAGCCGGAGTGAGGCTCCCACGCCAGTTCGGGCCGGTCGTAAGCATCTTCGGAGCCATTGTCCTCGGCCAGTCGGCTGTCCAAGCGGGCTATGTTCCGCCTGGTCTCATCATAGTGGCTCTCTTGGCGACCATATCTTCCTTCGCGGTCCCGAGATCGGAGAAAGCCCTTTCCTACAGGCTGATCCGGTTCCCGCTCTTGTTGGCCGCCTCAATCTTGGGGTTTCCGGGATTGACCATAGCCGCAGTCGCGACAGTGTACCACATCGCGTCCCTCAAGTCCTTTGGGGTGCCGTACTTCGTCCTCTATACACCTGGGCGAGCCGCCCGGCTTGCCAGGAAACTCGTGAGGGTCCCCGCCCACCAACAGCCGGTCACCAGGCCGCTGGCTCAGACCGACAAAGTTAGGAGCGGCAGGATGCCCAAGCCCCGGGACCCAGACAACGGTGATTAGCGCCAGACAGCTCTTCTTCATTCTGGCCCTGGCGAGGATCGGTGCGCTCTTGGTGCTGTTGCCCGTCATGCAGTCAGGTAACGCCATGCGGGACGCCTGGATCTCGGTCATCTTGGCTACAGTGGCCAGCGTTTTCATTGCCTGGCTAGGTTCCTACCTTGCCATGAAACATCCGAAAAGGAGCCTGGGGCATTTTGCCAACGACTTACTCGGCCGGGTAGGCGGTACTATCGCCACCGGGATTCTGGCTCTCTCCTTCTACGTCTTGTGCCTCATCAGAGTGCGACTGGTGTCGCTGGTCATCATCAGCCACTTCATGCCCCGGACTCCCGGGTGGGCGCTGGCAATTCCCCTCCTCTTGACCGCCTTCTACGGCGCCATGCAGGGACCCGACACCATAGGCCGCGCGTCGGAATTGCTCTTCACTGTGATGGCCGCTACCACAATCGGTGCCATGGTGGTGTCCTACGTCTGGATCTCCGATCGAGTTGCCGGACTAAGGCCCGTTCTGAGCCGCGGATTTGGTCCTGTCCTGGCAGCGTCGGTTCCGGCCACTTTTCTGGGGATCGTCAGCGGATTGAAAGTTATGGCTCTGGGTAGGTTCACTACCGAGAAAGAGAAAATGCCCAAAGCGGCGGCTATGGCCCTCGTCATAAGCGGACTGGCTCTTCTCGGCATAACCATAGATGTCATTACCACCTTGGGACCCTCACAGGCCCAGAGACACGTGACGCCCCTCTTGGCGCTGGCGAGTTCCGCCTTCATTGAGGGAGTCCTTGAGAGGCTGGACTTGGTCCTTCTGGCATCTTGGGTCCTCGGCGTGACCTTCGATGTGACCGCACTGCTTGTGTCATCCTCAATACTCATCGGAGACTCGCTGGGAGCCGATCGCCGCAAGGTCACGGTCGTCCTCTTCTTCCTGGGACTGGTCCCGGTATCCCACCGGATTACGGACATCTTCACAATGCGCCGCCTCCACTCAATACCCGTAACCGGGATATGGGCTACTTTGATAGTCGTCGGCACCCTCGTGCCTGTCCTTGTCGCGTACCTCATCAAGAGGAAGAAAGGAGGATCCTGATGCGCCGGATTGGCTTCGTGGCCCTTATCATCTTGTTGGCCCTCATTTCTTCCGGCTGTTGGGACACCGTTGAGATCGAGCAAGTAGCACTCGTCGGGTCTATGGGCGTCGACAAAGGACAAGGAGACAAGGTTGTTGTGTCTCTCGAGGTCATAAACCCCGGCGCGCTGGCGACGGGGATCCAGGGGGCTACCGCGCAGTCACCTGTGGTATCAATAGTGACGCGAGACGAGGCAACCACCATCGCAAATGCGATCAACAATGCCCAGCGAAGGACTCCAAGGAGGATCTCAACGGGCCTAATCGGAACCGTTGTCTTCGGCCAGTCCCTGGCCCGCGAAGGCATCGGACAGTACATTGACTACCTTATCCGCGACGCGAGGGTCCGGTCTTCAGCGCTCCTGGTCACGTGCGACTCAGGAGCCGGGCTCCTGCAACGACCATTCATGTACCCTCTGCCGTCACGAACCTTAGCGGGCTTGTCTCAATCCGCCCCGGCGTCTGGAATGACCATAACCGTCACGCTCGGCGAGTTCACCGCGAAACTTGCGGAACCGGGGATTGAGCCTACCACCATGCACACGGTCGGCAGGAAGACCAAGGACGTTCAGGTCAAACGTCAGGGCGAGGAGGTCAAGCATACCGACCCGTCCGTCATGCTCGAGGAACCCATCGATGTGGACCTTACCCTGGACGGCGAACTCCCGGACGACTCACCCGTCCTCAATCCGTATAAAGAGACCTCCAGCGGTGAATTCGTCCCAGGGATCACCATCGACATCGGAATTGCCGCCTATCGAGGCGACAAACTGGTAGGGCTACTCGACAGTGCTGAAGCCAGAGGTTACCTGTGGACGACCGGAGAGCTTGAGCAAAGCACGGTTGAGATCGAGGACCCCCGTGGGTCGGGAAAGAAGATCGCGCTGCGCGTCATACGCTCATCCGCATCCACAAAGCCCGTGATGGACCAAGAAGTCATCCGCATGGACGTGGAACTGCACGTGGACTTGGAGACAACAGAAGGGCCGCTAGACATAGACGTATCCGACCAAACCCTGGTTCGGGCTCTTGAGAAGTCGCTTGACGCCCTGGTCTTGCATGAGGCTCAAGCCACACTGAACCGAGTCCAGAAGGAACTGAAGAGCGATATCTACGGTTTCGGCAACAAGGTGTACCGGGCCAATCCCAGACTCTGGGAGAAACTGGAGTCCCGGTGGAATGAGGAGTTGTTCCCCAACCTGGAAGTCCGCTTCGACGTGAAGACCCGGGTGCGTGCTCCTGGAGCCGCCTACGGCGTACGCAGCCGTTAAGTACCGGTCTTCGCTCGCGACCCACAACATAGCCCGTATTCCGGTCGAGGAACCTTACGGGGCCCCTGTCTTGATGCCAAGGTATGCGGCTCTGACCTCGGGGTTGGCCAGGACCTCCATGCCGCTCCCTTGCAGTGCAACTCGCCCGGTGTTCATGACGTAGGCCCTATCGGCCATCTCAAGCGCCTTGAAAGCGTTCTGCTCGGCAAGGAGGCATGTCGTGCCTTCTTCCCTTATCCTCTGTATGGCCCGGAAAACCTCAGAGGCAAGGGTCGGAGCAAGTCCCAGGGACGGTTCGTCAAACAGGAGGAGGGCGGGACGTCCCATCATGGCCCTCCCTATGGCCAGCATCTGCTGCTCGCCGCCGCTCAGAGTCCCGGCGTATTGGTTGAAACGCTCTTTCAGGATGGGGAACAGCCTGAAGACCGTCTCCATGTCCCGTTTCATGGAAAGGTCCCACTTCCTGAGATACGCTCCGATCAGAAGGTTCTCCCTTACAGTCAGGTTGTCAAAAAGCCTCCGCCTCTCCGGAACCATGGATATCCCCTGGGCCGCCACCCACTCAGGGGCTGACCGTAGCCGCTTGCCCCTCCACCGTAGCGACCCGGTGGCCGGCTTGTTGACACCCATGATGGTCCCGCCCCATTGGGGCCTATGATGGACACGATCTCGCCCTGGTTGACCGCAATGGAGACCCTGTCAAGTGCGGTGATCCGCCCGTAGGACACCGAAACGTTATCGACGGTAAGCACTAGCGTATTCCTCCCCCAGGTAAGCCTCAATCACCCGGACGTCGGTCTGGACCTCCTCGGGCGACCCCTCCATCAGCTTCTCGCCGAAGTTCATGACCACGATCCTGTGGGACAGGCTCATGACGACGTCCATGTGGTGCTCAATCAAGATGATTGTGAGGTTGTGCTTCCGTCTCAGGTGGTCGATGAGCGCAACCAGGCTCATGGATTCCTCGGGGTTCATGCCTGCGGCAGGTTCATCCAGAAGCAGGAGGACCGGCTCCAAGGCAAGGGCTCTGGCGAGTTCCAGTTTCCTCTGGAGTCCGTAAGGCAGGTGAGACGCCCTATCGTAAGCCCTGTCCGCCAAGCCGACCTCTTCCAGGTACTCCAGGGCTTTCTCGCGCACGCGCCGCTCGTCTCGCCTCACTTTCGGGCTCCTCACGAGCGCCTGGGCGAACCCGTACCGTGCGTGCCGGTACAAGACGGACCGCACGTTGTCCAGGACCGTCAGGTTCGAGAAAAGGCGTATGTTCTGGAATGTCCGGGCAATGCCCAAGTTGACTATGTCGGGAGGCGCGAGTCCTGCTAGGTCCCGGTCTCGGAAGAGCATGGAGCCGGATGTCGGACGATAGAACCCTGTGAGCAGGTTGAACACAGTGGTCTTCCCGGCGCCGTTTGGACCTATGAGCCCGAGGATCTCTCCTTCGTCCACCCTGAAGGAAAGGTCGCTCACCGCGCGAACCCCGCCGAAGAACTTGGTGAGTTCTATGCACTCAGCGATGGCCAACTCACATGCCTCCTTCCGGCTCTCGCATGGTCTCAGAGGTGACAATGAGACCGGCGCTACCCCTTGCCATGGCGGACACCCCTCCTGAGTCGCGTGGCCAGGGCGATAAGACCCTGCCAGCTCACATCGCGATATCCCATGAGCCCCTGGGGTCTGAAGACCATGATGAGGACCAGCATGAGCCCGTAGATCACCAACCGCCACATCTGGGCGGCCCTCAAGAGCTCGGGGGCGACGGTGAAGACGAACGCGGCAAGAGCAGGACCTGTCAGGCTGCCGGTCCCACCGCACACGACAGCCGCCGTGATCTGCGTGGACTGAACCATCGTGAACATGACCGGCTGGATGAAGGCGAGGTAGTGCGCGTAGAGCCCACCGGCCAATCCGGCGCATCCGGCCGAGAACACCAGGGATATCATCCGGGTCCTCAGGAGGTGAATCCCGCTCATCTCCGCAGCCACGGCGTCCTCCCGCACTGCCACGGCGTTCCTCCCGTAGACTGACGCAAGCATGTTGCGGGCAAGGGCCAGCACGATCGCGGCTGCAGTCGCGGCAACCGGAAGGGTCGTATACTGGGATATCCCCGGAAGGCCCCGGGCTCCTTGGGTGATCTTGAGGTTTTCCAAGATCACCCGGGTGGCCTCTCCCATCCCAATGGTCGCTATGGCGAAGTAGTCGCCCCGTAACCTTGTCCGTAGAGTCGGGTATCCCACGAGCGCAGCCAGGACGGACGCGGCCAGGACGCCTGCGACCAACGCTAAGGGATACGGAGCACCAACGAAGTAGGTCAGTATGGCCGAAGTGTACGCGCCCACGGCCATGAACGCGGCGTGACCCAGGGAGAAAAGCCCGGTGAAGCCCGTGAAGACCGCCAATCCTGTGGCCGATATGATGTTAATCATGGCGACGGTTAGAACACCTTGGATATACACCGGCCTCTCCCCCCAGAAGACGTGCTGCGCTCAAACCACGCGGGTTACTCGTCCGGCTAGATCTTCTCCTCAACGTACCTGCCCATGAGACCGTTGGGCATGGCCAAGAGGACCAGGACCAGCGCCGAGAAGCTGAATACGTCCCTTATGACGGATGAGACGTACACGGAGACGAAAGTCTCCAGGATCCCCAGTGCAATGCCGCCGATCACCGCCCCGGGCAGGCTGCCCAAGCCGCCTATAACTGCCGCGACGTAGGCCTTGTTCGTTATCCAACCCATGGTCGGATAGGCCATGTACTTCATCCCGAGAAAGACTCCTGAAAGCCCGGCGAGGGCGCCGGCCAGAGCGAAGACCATACCGACCACGCGGTCGGGCCGGATGCCGAAGACCGACGCCACCGTCATGTCGTAGGAACACGCTCGTATGGCCAGGCCGCTCCTGGTCCTTTGAAGGAACAGGTGGAGCCCGGTGATGGCCACGCTTGAAAAGGTAAGGGCAAACAGGTCGAGTACCCCGATGGAGGCGCCTCCAATCCGCACGATGCTCCGGCCCAAGACCTCGGGATACGAGTAGAAATGGGCGCCGAGAGTGGCGTAGACTAGGTTTTCGAGGAAGATCGCCACTCCCATGGCGCTTATCATGAAATAGAGCGGCCGCGCGTTTCGCACCCTAAGGGGCTTGTAGGCCAATCTCTCATTGGTTACCCCCAGCGCCGCCCCCGCCACCATGGACCCCGCGATGGCAATAGGAAAAGGGGCTCCGGCTCGAGTCAGGATGAAATACCCCGCGTAGGCGCCCAGCATGATGACCGACCCGTGGGCGAAGTTGGAGAAGTTGAGCACGGAAAAGACCAGCGAATACCCGGCTGCCATGAGGGCGTAGATGCCGCCTATGGCCAGACCTGTTATTGCCGTCTGAAGAAGCATGGCAGTCCCTCCGTTAGGCTCGCCTTAGGGCGAGTGGCTCGCGCCGAAACCCCGTATCTCCCGGAAAACCCGCGTCTCCTTGCACTAGGCACTCCCGCCTCCGTTCGGGCGGGCTAGGACGTGACGTACTTCTCGACGTAGATGAACTGGCCGTCTTTGATCTGCTGAATGATCGCCGGCTTGTTCAGCGGGTTGTGTGTCTCGGGGTCATAGGTGACCTTTCCCGTAAGCGCCGGGAGGTCCTCAATCTCTTCGATTGCCTTGGCAATGGCGTCGCCATCAGTCGAGCCGGCTTTCTTGATGGCCTCCATCAGGACTATGAGGGCGTCAATGGCCATGACCGGATTCGGCAGCACCGGGTCGCTCCCGTACTTCGCCTTGTACTCGGCTATGAAGTCCTGTATATCCGGGTCCTCCAACGAGGCAAGGTTCACGAAGTACCCGCCCTCGACAGCCGAGCCGCCAAGCTCAATGATGTCGGGGCTTCCCCAGTTGTCGCCTCCAAGGAACTTGCCTTCGTACCCCAGGTCCCTGGCTTGCTTCATCGCCAGGGCCGCTTCCTTTTGGGCGGTCGGGATGAACATCACGTCGGGATCTGCCTCTTTGAACTTCCCGAGCATTGCCCGGTAATCGAGCTCCCCGGTTCGGAACGCTTCCTTGCCCACTATGGTGCCGCCGATCTTCTCAAAAGCCTCTATGAAGTACTGGGCGAGCCAGGACGAGTAATCTGAGCCAACGTCATAGAGAACTGCCGCGGTCTTGGCGCCGAGTTTCGTGGAGGCGAATTGAGCGGCAACGGTAC
>CAZYFG010000061.1:0-10755 GCA_964646835.1 uncultured Eubacteriales bacterium
GCTCCTGTTCTACACCAAGAGTGACAAGTACACCTGGACAGACGAGAGACAGCCATATGGTCAGGACTACATCGACCGCTTTTTCAAGTTCAATGACGGAGATGGCCGTGGCAGATACTGGACGGGCGACCTGACTGCTAGCGGGGTCAGGCACGGCAAGACCGGTGAGCCCTGGCGGGGGTTTGACCCCTCATCAAAGGGCCGCCACTGGATGGTTCCCCCCGATGTCCTCGACGAACTCGATAGAGACCGGCGGATCTACTGGCCAAAGACTGTGGGAGCGTGGCCAAAACTCAAGAGATATCTAGATGAAGCAAAGGGCAATCCCCTACAGGACATAGTCGACGATATCTACGGACTAGCCACAATGGGAGGACCTAAAGGAGAGCGGCTCGGATACCCAACACAAAAGCCAGAGGCCCTGCTAGAGAGAATCATACGAGCTAGCAGCAACGATGGCGACGTTGTGATGGACCCGTTTTGCGGTTGTGGAACGGCTGTTGTCGTTGCAGAGCGGCTCAATCGTCCTTGGATCGGAATTGATATCACCCATTTGGCGATATCGCTGATCAAGAGCCGTCTTCGGAGCACCTACGGACCCGAGCTGAACCCATATGAGGTTGTCGGTAGCCCTGTAGATCTTGCAAGTGTTCGTGCCCTGCTCGGCGAACCTAACGGACGTTACCAGTTCCAATGGTGGGCTTGTGGCCTTATCGATGCCCATCCCGCTCAGGACAGAAGAAAGGGGGCCGACAGCGGGGTAGACGGGTACCTGTACTTTTTTGATGACGTGTCTGATGAGCCAAAGAAGGTAATTGTTCAAGTGAAGTCAGGGCAGGTAAGCGTGAGGGATATCCGGGACCTCAGAGGAGTCGTAGAACGCGAGGGTGCAGTCATAGGTGCATTCATATCTCTCGAGGAGCCCACCAAGCCGATGCTCAAAGAAGCCGTTTCTGCCGGGTTCTACGAGCCGCATGCGTTCTACGGTCATAGAAAATACCCCAAGATCCAAATCTTGACGGTCAAAGGGCTGTTGGAGGGGAACGGCCTACGGCTTCCGCCTTCGGTGATCGACACCTACAAAAGGGCACCGAGGCGAGAGAAGAACTTGGCCAAAAAGGTGGAACTCATCAAAGGCTAAACGGTTGCATTCAGGGCACGACGCATCATCACCTGCCATCAAGTGTTGATGGAAGCTATCGCATACCGTTAGGTGTTGAAATACGTCCCCATGTGCCATACTATTAGGGTGCTATGCTCCCTGGTGTTCCTCTTGGGATGCCAGGTGTTAATCCAGAAAGAGCGGGCTGCCACTGGCGGTCCCTCTAGTTTCTTCTTATCTCGTCAATCACCTAGCCTCTGATCTCAATGCGCTCATCTGCACTTGTCCGGAGATCTCCATGTTGTAGAGTGGGCTGCGCCAGACCTAATAGGGATCCCCTCGCAGGCACCAGGAATGTCCCTTGGTGGGTGGCGCCATTACTTGACGCCCACCGTCTACGTTCGTGCCTCCCTATGGTATTCGCCGCCCTTCTGTCATAAAGTACTGTTAATCCGGCGTTTTGAGGCCGCTTGGGGGTGCGAACATGAGGGTGTTGCTGCACGGATGCAACGGGAAAATGGGAAAGGTGATGGCGCGGATAATCGCCGAGACGCCCGACATGGAGGTGGTCTACGGGGTCGACAGGATCGCACATGGCGTCCGCGATGGGAAGGGCCCGTTGTCCGAGAGGACGGTTTCGTCAGTGCCGGCCGACAGTTCCGCAGCTTTCCCCGTTTACGGGTCACTGGACGATGTACCGCGCCCGGGAGACGGCCAGGCTTCCAACCGAGACAGCGGCTTCGACATCGTCATCGACTTCTCCCATCACTCAGCGATTGAGGGCCTTCTGGCTTTCGGATTGGATCGCAAGGTGCCTCTCCTCATCTGTACCACCGGGTTCAGTCCCGACGAAAAGGCGAGAATGAAAGAAGCATCAGAGCACATCCCCATTCTCCACTCGGCCAACATGTCGTTAGGTGTGAACCTTCTTGTCTCCCTGGTCAAAGAGGCGGCACGGGTCCTCGGGGATTCCTTCGACATCGAGATCGTCGAGAAGCACCACAATCAGAAGCTGGACGCGCCGAGCGGTACCGCCTTCATGATAGCCGATTCGATCAATGAGACCCTTGCAGGTAGTCTGGAGTACATCTACGGGCGTCACACCAAGACCGAGAGACGGCAGAGGAGGGAGCTGGGGATACACGCCGTGCGCGGCGGCGCCATTGTTGGCGAGCATGACGTCATATTCGCCGGTCAGGGTGAAGTGCTCCAGGTGACTCACTCGGCCCTTTCCAAAGACGTCTTTGCCTACGGAGCCGTCAAGGCGGCTCGGTTCCTGGTCCTCCAGGGGGCGGGTTTTTACAGCATGGAAGATGTGATCCGGGACGGGAAATGAGCGTCGTGTGAACCTTCGGACAACCCCTGCTAGGGATACCTCCTCATCATTTCCCGACAGGTAGACAAGGGAAACAAAACGTCTGTTCGGCAGGAATCCCTGGCGCCGCAGGAAAATCTTGAGGCTGCATCAAGTACGGCTGCAGCACAGATCGGACCACAGTCATCCACAAGAATCCTCCCTAGTCGCGACAGTCCTTGTTTTCCTTGAGAGAGGAGGCGAAGGCTAGAGCGTAAGAGCATGTCTCAGTTTCCGTCCGAGAACATAGCACCTATGGGGGGATAACCATGCGGAAGACCAAACTTGTGGCCATCGTGCTCCTCTTGGCGCTCCTCATTCCCTTTATTCAGGGATGCGGTCCCAAAGCCACCGGGGAGAACGGAGAGAGCAAGGAGCCCGAAAAGCCAACCGAGATCCATATCGGCGTCTATGAGCCGATGACCGGCGCGTCTGCTTCCGGAGGCCAGATGACCTGGGAAGGCATTCAGCTGGCCAACGAGATGCATCCGGAGGTCCTCGGCCAGACCGTCAGGCTGCATCTGGAAGACAACAAGACTGACAAGACCGAGGCCGCCAACGCGGTCACTCGCCTTATCGACCAGAAGAATGTCGTGGCTATTATCGGGAGCTACGGCTCAAGCCTGTCCATAGCCGGCGGCGAGGTCGCAAAGAACAAGAAGATCCCGGTTGTGGGCTGCTCGCCGACCAATCCTCTGGTGACGCAGGACAACCCGTACTACTTCCGGGTCTGCTTCATCGACCCGTTCCAGGGCAAAGTGATGGCCAAGTACGCCTACGAAAACCTGAAAGCGAAGACGGCCGTCATCATCCGTAACGTCCAGGACGACTACGCTGTGGGTCTCGCCAACTACTTCAAGGAAGCGTTCATCGCGCTGACGGGCGATGACAAGTGCGTGTTGGCGGAACTGGAGTACAACACCGGCGACCAGGACTTCACTGCCCAGCTTACCCAGACGGCAAGCTTGGCCCCCGATGTCGTGTTTGCTCCCGGCAACTACGGTGACTCGGCGCTCATGATCCGCCAGGCCAGGTCCTTGAAGATCACCGCGCCGTTCCTGGGAGGCGATACGTGGGAGGCTCCCGAGTTCATCGAGATCGGCAAAGCCGATGTAGAGGGCGCGACCTTGTCCACCCACTACTCCGTCCAAGCCACCGGCACCGAGGCCAGCAAGGCGTTCGTAGAGGCCTACAAGGCCAAGTTCAACAAGGAGCCCAACGCCTTCGCAGCACTCGGATATGATGCCTATCTCATGATCCTGGATGCCATCAAGAGGGCCAACTCGGCCGATCCTGCCGCCATCAGGGACGCTCTCGCAGACACCAAGGACTTCAAGGGTGTCACCGGTACCATCACCATGGACGAGAATCGCGACGCCAACAAGAGCGCCGTGATCCTGCAGGTGAAGGACGGAGTGTTCAATTACCTGACCACGGTGGAACCCTTCTAGTCAAAACCCGAATAAACGTGGCCCTCCCGCCCGTCGCGGCGGGAGGGCTGCCTATGGAGGCAGGGCAATGCAGCTCAGCATGTTCTTCCAGCACCTCGCGAACGCGATTTCGCTGGGGAGCCTCTACTCATTGGTGGCCATCGGGTACACCATGGTCTACGGCATCCTTAGGCTTATTAACTTCGCCCACGGCGACTTGCTCATGCTCGCGGCCTATATCGTCTACTACGGCAGGGGAATGTTCCACCTACCTTGGGTTCCCTCAATCTTGCTGGCCATCCTGCTCACGGCGGCCATAGGCATCATCGTCGAGCGTTCGGCTTACCGCCCCTTGCGGGATTCGCCGCGGACCACCATCTTGATCTCCGCGATAGGTGTGTCGTTCCTCGTGGAGAACCTAGGTCTGGTCCTGTTCGGCGGCCGCCCGCAGCCGTTCCCCTTGCCGGCCGCCTTTGATTCAGGGAGCGCCCAGGAGATCGGTGGAGTCCGGATCGAGAACGTTACGTTCGCCATTCCCGTAGTCACGCTCGTGCTTCTCTATGTCCTCCTGCATATCGTCCACAAGACCAAGACGGGCATGGCAATGAGAGCCGTCGCCAGAGACTTCGATACGGCCCGGCTCATGGGGATAGACGTTAACCGCATAGTGGCCACGACCTTCGCCATCGGGTCGGCACTGGCGGCGGTGGGCGGGATCATGTGGGGGATGAAATTCCCGCAGATTAACCCGCTCATGGGGATGATGCCCGGCATGAAGTGCTTCATCGCGGCGGTGTTCGGAGGGATAGGGAACATCCAGGGAGCCGTTGTCGGAGGGTTCATCCTGGGGGTGGCCGAGATCATGATCGTAGCCTTCTTGCCGTCCATCTCGGGCTACAGGGACGCCTTCGCGTTCGTCATCCTAATCGGCACGCTGCTCGTGAGACCTACCGGCCTCATCGGTGAGAAAGCCGCGGAGAAGGTGTGATAGCGTTGTCGCGCTTTCTGAAAAGAGACCTAGTGATTCTTGTCTGCGTCGCCGTCCTGGTCGCGTGGGCCAACGGTGACCTCAAGGACCTCCTCGGGATACCGGGGTGGCAGTCGTACGGAGTACGGATCATCAACATGTGCGCGATAAACGCCGTGCTTGCCCTGAGTCTGAACCTGGTGAACGGGTTCACGGGCCAGTTTTCCTTAGGGCACGCAGGGTTCATGGCGCTGGGAGCCTACACAACCGCCCTGCTTACCATGGATATGGCCGCCAAGGACAGGGTCTTTTTCATGACTCCGTTGGTGGAGCCTCTCCGGAATCTCACCCTGCCGTTCCTTCCGTCCCTCATCCTGGCCGGCCTTGTCGCGGGGCTCTTCTCGCTCTTGGTTGGCGTACCTGCTCTGCGACTCCGGGGAGACTACTTGGGCATCGCCACTTTGGGGTTTGCCGAGATCATCCGCCTCATCATCCAGAACGTGCGCAAGGTGACCAACGGGGCCCTTGGCCTCAAGGGAATCCCTCCCGTCGTCAACCTCTGGTGGACGCTGGGATCCGCGTTCGTCTGTTACCTCATGCTGAGAAATCTCCTGATGTCGAGCTACGGCCGCGCGCTCAAGTCGATCAGGGAGAACGAAACGGCTGCCCAAGCCATGGGAATCGACCTTTTCAAGCACAAACTCCTGTCGTTTTTCATCTCGTCGTTCTGGGCGGGCATAGGCGGCGGCTTACTGGCTTCTCTGCTTACTACCATCGATCCCGTCCAGTTCAAGTTCCCATTGACGTTCCAAGTGCTCTTGACGGTCGTGCTGGGAGGGATGGGGTCCCTCTCGGGGTCCGTCATAGCGGCGGGGATCGTCACCTATCTCATGGAGTTCCTACGGGTTGTTGAAGAGACCCACTACTTTGGCTCCATCACCATACCCGGCATTCCGGGCCTCAGGATGGTCATATTCTCCCTGGCCCTGGTCGTGGTGGTCGTCTGGTATCCCAAGGGGCTCATGGGTGACCGCGAGTTCCGCCTCGCCGACATAAAGGGCTTCGCGGCGAGAGTCACAGGGGCGCTCCGGTTGAAAGGGGGGAGGCCGGCGTGATCCTGGACATTCAGAGCATGAAGATGCGGTTCGGAGGATTGGTCGCGGTAGATGACTTCAACCTGAGTCTCGAGAAGGGAGAGCTGGTCGGTCTCATAGGCCCCAACGGCGCGGGAAAGACCACCGTCTTCAACGTGATCACGGGGGTGTACGCTCCTACCGAAGGTACCGTCACTCTGGAAGGCAGAAACATCACGGGGATGAGGCCTGACCTCATCACCAGGCTGGGCGTCGCCCGCACGTTCCAGAACATCCGCCTTTTCTCACGGATGTCGGTAGTTGAGAACATCCTAGTGTCGTTGCACTGGCGCCTCCGGAGCGGGGTGTTCGATGCCGTCCTTCAGAACCGGAAATGCAGGGCCGAAGAGGCCTCCATGAGGAGCCGGGCGATGGACCTTCTTGCCCGGGTGAACCTGGACGGCGTGGCCGACGCGCCGGCAGGGAGCCTGCCCTACGGCTCCCAGAGGAGACTTGAGATTTGCCGCGCCTTGGCCACCGAGCCAAAGCTTCTCCTCCTTGATGAGCCGGCCGCGGGGATGAACCCTGCGGAGTCCATTGAACTCATGAAGTTCATTGGGCGGATTCGCGAAGAGTTCGGCCTGACCATCCTGCTAATCGAGCACCAGATGAGGGTTGTCATGGGGATATCGGAGAGGATTGTCGTCCTTGACCACGGCACGATAATCTCCCGCGGCACTCCTCTGGAGGTCTCGCGAGACCCGCGGGTGATTGAGGCTTATCTGGGAGTGGAGAAGCATGCTTGAAATCGCCGACCTTCACGTATCTTACGGCGCCATTGAGGCCGTACAGGGGATCAACTTGACCGTCCCCGAGGGCAAGATCGTCGCTCTGATCGGCACCAACGGAGCCGGCAAGAGCACGACGCTAAGGACCATATGGGCCTCCTCCGACCGGAATCGGGGCGCATTCTCTTGCGCGGCGAGGACATAACCAGGCTTCCACCCCAGGATATCGTGAAGCGCGGGATAAGCATGGTGCCGGAAGGAAGGCACGTGTTTCCCGACCTCACAGTCTACGAGAACTTGATGCTGGGCGCATATGTCCGCAATAACCCGAAGGAAGTCAAGGAAGAACTGGAGGGGGTTTACGGCCTTTTCCCGCGGCTCAAAGAGCGCGAGAAGCAACTCGCCGGCACGCTGTCAGGCGGCGAGCAGCAGATGCTTGCCCTGGGCAGGGCCCTCATGGCCGATCCGAAGGTGCTTCTCATGGATGAACCTTCGCTCGGGCTTGCCCCGGTCTTGGTCCAGGAGATATTCGCCCTGATAGAACGCATCCATGAGCGCGGAAAGACACTGCTTCTCATCGAACAGAACGCCAGGGCGGCGCTCACGGTTGCCGACTACGCGTACGTCTTGGAGACCGGTCGCATAGCCATGGAAGGGTCCGGGAGAGAGCTCCTGGACAACGACGAGGTCAGGAGAATCTACCTGGGTGAGGTGGCGGGATAGGCCGAGAGGCTACCACTCAGGCCAAGCTCCCTTGGGGCTGCCTCCTCTTAGGCTAATGTCTATCGTAGTCCGGTCTCACCCTTACCCTTCTAAGCAAGTTGGCGTTGGTGACCACCGTTACGGAACTGGTCGCCATCGCGATTTCAGCGATGACCGGGTGGAGAAGGCCTAGTACCGCGACCGGGATGGCGATCACGTTGTAGAAGAAAGCCCAGAAGAGGTTCTGCCGGATCTTCCGGAACGTAGCGCGAGACAGTCTGACCGCCGTAACTACACCCGACAAGTCGCCCCTCACCAGGGTAATATCTGAAGACTCAATGGCGATGTCGGTGCCCGTGCCGATGGCGATCCCGAGGTCCGCCCGCGTGAGGGCAGGGGCGTCATTGATGCCGTCTCCGACCATGGCGACGGGCCCGAACCTCTCCTGCAGCTTGGTGATCTCCTCAACCTTGCCGTCGGGCAAGACTTCGGCCACAACGTGAGTAATGCCGACTCTCTTGGCAATGGCGCCGGCCGTGCGGCGGTTGTCGCCCGTGATCATGGCCGTGTCTAGCCCTAAGTCCCTGAGCTCCCGGATGGCCGCCGCCGAGTCCTCCTTCAGAGGGTCGGCCACGGCGATAACGCCGGCAACGGCGCCGTCGACGGCTACTATCATCGCGGTCTTGGCTTCTCCTTCCAGACGCCGGAGGTCGTCCTCCACTCCGCGGGCATCTATGCCTTCATCTTCCATGAGCCGCCGGCTGCCGACCAGCACGCGCTTTCCGGCAACGAGCGCAGAGACACCCTTTCCGGTTATGGCAGAAAACTCTTTGGGCGACTCCAAACGAAGGCCGCGGTCCTCGGCGCTCTTCACCACGGCCGTCCCGAGGGGATGCTCAGACCCGCTCTCAACGCTGGCGGCCAACATGAGCAAGTCATCTTCGGATAAAGTGCGAGGCACGTTGTTCGCTTGTGCTGTCCCTTCGCCCGAAACGCCTGCCGCCACCACGTCGGTGACTTCGGGCTTTCCTTTGGTGATGGTACCTGTCTTGTCGAAGACCACCACTCTAACGTCTTTCACGGCTTGGATGGCCTCTCCCTTGCGTATGAGCACTCCGTTTTCGGCGCCGATGCCGCTCCCGACCATCAAAGCCGTAGGGGTCGCAAGGCCTAAGGCGCACGGGCAGGCGATGACCAGTACCGCGATGGTAGCGGATAGTGCCAGGGTGACCGCGCCGAGAGCCGGGTCAACCCAAGGTATGACCGGTGCTGCCTTGAGGAGCACGTCGCGCATAGGGGCGGGGAAGACAAGCCACAGCGTGAGCGTAAGAAGCGCGATGACGAGGACGGCGGGAACAAAAACGCCCGTCACTCTGTCCGCGAAGGCCTGTATGGGGACTTTGGTACCTTGGGCCTCCTCAACCAGTTTGATGACCTGGGCGAGGAAGGTCTCTTTGCCTACTCTCGTCGCCCTCGCTTTGAGAAAGCCGGTTTGGTTGACGGTGGCGCCAATGACCTGGTCACCGGGCCCTTTCTTGACCGGCATGGACTCTCCGGTGGCCATCGATTCGTCGATGGCCGACGTCCCTTCCACAACCTCGCCGTCCGTGGGGATCTTCTCTCCTGGCCGGATGACCATAATGTCGCCCGGTACCAGCTCGTCGACAGCCACTTCCACTTCCTCGTCATTCCTTATGACACGCGCGGTCTTGGCGCCGAGTTCGAGGAGTTTCCTGATGGCCTGGGACGCGCGGCCCTTGGCCGTCTCCTCGATATAGCGCCCGGTAAGGTGGAACGCCATGATCATGGCCGCAACGCCGGCGTAGTTGGCTACAGGCAGGAAGAACATAGCCGGACCGGTCACAAAGGCAGCGCCGGTACCCATCGCGATGAGCACATCCATGTTGGCGTTCCTGTGGGTAAGAGCCCGGTACGCTGAAACGAACGTCCTCCGGCCAAACACGAAGAGCGGAGGGATGGCCAGAAGGATCATTCCGGTGTTCATCACCATGTGGTTCGGCCACATTATCCCGAAGAACATCTCGGGTATCATCCAAAGGATGATTGGGACAGTGAAGGCCCAGGTGCCGAGCATCCTTCTCCGGGCTTCATTCATCTTGCGGATGTCGTCGTCTTCTCCCGTCGACCGCTCGGCTTCCTTCACGTCATAGCCGGAGTCACGGACTACTTCTGCCAGTCCGTCCTTGGATATGACTCGTGGATCGTATTCTACATAAGCCTTCTCAGCCGCGAAGTTCACTCGGGCGCTAATCACGCCGTCCGCTTTTTTGAGTGCGGACTCAATCGCGCTGGCGCAGCCGGCGCAGCTCATGCCTTCCAGGTCGAGTGTTGCTTTATCTGGCATGTTGTGTCGCCTCCGGGAATCAGGCGTTCTCGCGGGGCGCCCACGCATGGGAGTACCCGCGTAAGCCGTCAATCCCATTATGCCTCAAGTTCAGAGTGTCGATCAGTGTAAAAAGGAAGCCCCGCGGGGCTTTTCCCGCAGGGCATTTCCACTGGGCTGAGGTGGACAGTTACACCTCCGGCTTTCCGAGGAGACCTACTTTCCGCCGAACGAGACCGGTATTCTGGCCAGGACCTGGTCGCCTTTAGTAAACTCCACCACTCCGCTTTGGCTCCCGGCACGCTGGCGGTCGATGTAGAAGTTGAAGGCCCCCCAGGCGGGCTCCGGCGCTCCGGCGGGCAACGAGTGGGTCACCTTGACATTCATGGAACCCAGGACGCTGCTCTGGTCCCGAACGGTCACCGTGACAGACCCCAGATCCCAGGCCGCAAATCCGGATATCTGAGCTCTTTCGGTGAGGAGCGCACCGCGGTACGGTCTGAAGACGACGACCTGCTGGCCGGGTTCCACAACCACCGGGTGGAGCGGCTCCATCTTTTCCCGGCCGTCAACCGTGGAGATGAGGATAACATCCACTTCGGCGTATCGTTCCAGAGAAAGCTCCAGGTACGGATAGGTGATTACGTCGTCAGCGCCGCCGGAGGGAGCGTCAAGGCGCACTGTGAGGAGCACCGTTCCGGCCGAATCGGCTCTCTTCGCGTTCACAAGGGACATGGTGTACCCACCGGTGGGTCTCTTGCCCGCGGCCACCATCACTATGGCCTTGTCGCCGCTCTTGAAAACCGCCGCTGACGGCACGTCCACTTTGGAGATGTCCGCGAAGCTTGCGCTTATGGCAGGGTCAGTTCCCGGTCCCACTGTTATCCGGGGAGGTAGCCCCTTAAGTCCAAGGAGGAGCTCCTGAATGTCAACCGAGAACACCGTCTTGTTCCCTTTGGTATCCACCACGACCGCCAACTTGCTCTCCCAGTCGT
>CAZYFG010000062.1:0-10460 GCA_964646835.1 uncultured Eubacteriales bacterium
CCCTATTGGGAGACGAAGCCATGACGAGGTTCGCCACGTGTACGCCTGTGAGGTAGCCGCTCTCCAGGGCGTATCTGGCGATCATCCCCGGCAGCCCGGAGGCGACGATGTCGCACTCGATGCCCCCGTCCCCGCCGGAATATCCCGCTCCGGAAAGCGCCCCTCTCACTTTGGTCGAGAGCTCCAGTGCACCGCTTTCCATGTCGGAAAACTCGGTCAGACGGACCTCAAAGAGGTCTTTCCCCCTTTCATATCCCGACGACTCCAAGTACCGCCCGAAAGAGGTTTCGTCGATCAGGACAACCGGCCGGAGTGGCCGTACAGTCCCGGTCAACAGGGCCCTGGCCCAAGCCACTCCCCCTACCCTCCCACCGACTATCTGGGACGGGAGGGCGCCCAGGACCAGGAAAGCAACCAGGAGAGAGGTCAGGAGAAGCGCGCAAACGGACTTTGCCATAAGCCTCACCTGATCTCGCCTCCTTCGCCTTCGGGTTGACGCACGCCACTCTTGGGCCAGAGCCCCCGGTTGGCGACCGCCACTCTGGTGACGGGCACTCCCTGATTGAGGTACCGGTCAACCGTTCCCTCCCAAGCCTCCGGGTCTATCTCGACGATGCTGCCGTCTACCAGCGCAAGAACCTCGGCCCACGCTTCCCCCGGAGAAAGGGCAAAGCGCTCTCCCCCGTACCGGAACCGGACAACACCTGTTCTGTCTGTTCCCTCAATGACCAGGTCGCCCCGTACGACTCGCGCCGAGTTGTCGATCAGCTCCACGTCGTTTCCCGAGAGGTCGCGCCCGGTCGCGGATACAGGCCGGGAAAGAGCCACAATGACCTTTCCCGTTCTGGAGAAGTCCACCGACTCGTCATACTCAATGCCTTGAGAAGAGGCCGAGTAGTGAGCGATTAGAGAGACGCCCCAAAGCCGCGGCGTCTTCTCCAACTCAAGGCAGCGGTTCTCACAGTCCACAAACACTCCGGGGAGTCTCTCCCAGCCCAGCGGCCAGGCCGCCAAAGCGCGCGACGAGGACTCCTCCACCGTCACGAAAACGAAGTGGTCTTTGTAGCGATAGGCATGGATCAGGGACATCGCCAAGACGCCTAGGAAAAGGGCAAGAAGGACGGCTGGCAAAGCCTTTCGGCCACTCGTAACCACAGTCAACACGCTCCTCCCATTGATCGGTTTTGTCTCGTGGGTCTTGATGCGGAAAGAACCGTAGGAGCGCCCTGCGGTCTTGGGGCCAAATGAACAAGGGGACCCGCGGCGCTCCCGCTACAAATGCGCCACCGGGTCCCTTCGTTACCAATCTATCAGACTTGTATGTTTCAGTCGGTCGAATCCTGTCCGGTCCGGAAGGCTTTCAGCGCGCGTTGCACGATGGCCACCGTATCGCGGTAGGCCCGCATGCCCTGGAGGTCCCGTTCCTTGACCCACATGACCCCGCGGGTCTCGCCTTTCTGAGGCCTGAGTTCGCCTCCAACCGGAGTCATGAGGAAATACTTGACGGCCTTCTCCACGACCTCTCCGTCCCCGTCGAAATGCCGGTACTTGACATCACCCAGGTCGCCCGCGACAACCGCCTTGATGCCGGTCTCCTCCCAAATCTCCCGGACTGCGGCCTCTTCCGGAGCCTCTCCAGGGTCGGGATGGCCCTTGGGAGGAGCTATCATCCCCCAGCGGTCCTCGATGAGAAGCACCTCCGGCTCTCCGCAGGTCTCCCTCACGACGATTCCCCCTGCGGCCACGTCGCGCCGTCTCGCTCTGGACAGAGCAAAAACCCTTCCTACCTTACCGATTTGTTCCGCCGCGAAACGAAGGTTCTCTCTCGCGTGCGCCATTGTCTCGCTGGCCGTGCCCGGGCGAAGGGTTGCCGAAAACAGGGCGGCGAACTCAGGGGGATAACCGGAGATCGTGTCCCGCGCCAGCCGGCCTCCCAGCGCGATCACCGGCACTCCGGCCGCGTATGCCGCTTGCGCAACGGCGAGGGGCGCTTTGCCCTGAGCGGTCTGAGAGTCGATGGAACCCTCGCCCGTCACCACAAGGTCCGCCGTCTTGAGCTCCTCGAAGAAACCTGTCTCCTCCATGACAAACCGTGACCCGCTCTCGAACCTGGCTCCAAAGAAAGCACGGAGACCTGCCGCAAGCCCACCGCCTGCCCCGGCGCCCGGTATGAGCGAGGGGTCCTCCCCAAGATCCCTGCCGAGAATCGCGCCGTACCTGCGCATGGCCTCATCCACCGGTTCGATCTCGTGGGGCTTGAGCCCCTTCTGGGGGCCGTATACCCGAGTCGCTCCGGTGGGCCCGTGGAGCGGGTTGGTCACATCGGTGATGGCGATGATCTCGATACCCCCGAAAGTATCGGGGATGGAGCCTCGAGAGACCGCCGAAACCGAGAAGAGCCCGTCCGAGCCCGGGCCAACATTTCGCCCTTCCGAGTCGACCACGGCTCCTCCCGCGGCCTGAACCGCCCCAATGCCTCCGTCATTGAACGCAGTCCCGCCGACGCCCACGATTATCCGTTTAGCGCCACGCCGGGCAGCCCAGAGCATCAGCTCACCGACCCCCCTGCTCTGGGCCTTCCGTGCATCTCTCTCCTCGTGCCTCAAGAGGGCCACTCCGGACGCTTGAGCGCTCTCGATGATTACGGTCCTCCCGCCGTCCAGGAGACCTGTCAACGCCTTTACCGGTCGCCCGAGAGGACCCGTGACTTCCACCTGGACGGTCTCACCGCCCCGGCTTGCGCACACCACTTCGACCGTTCCATCGCCGCCGTCAGCCAAGGGCAAGACGACCACCTCGGCCTCACGGAAGCCCCTTTCCAGCCCTTCAGCCACAAGCCCGGCGCCATGCCCGCGCCCAAGCGCGAAGAGTGGCTACCCCATCACCGCTCGCATGACCCGGAGCCAGTTGCCGCCGAGTACCGCCGCGATTGTCTTGCCCGACATGCCGCGCTTCAGGAGCGCTTCGGTGAGGAGCGGAAGTCCCTCTACCGTGGTGAGCGGCTGGGGCTCCCGGCCCCTGAAGCCGTCAAAGTCGGACCCTATGGCGGCCGCCTCTTCGCCGCCTACCTCCACCACGTGGAAAATGTGGTCACATACCATATCCATGGTCGTCTCAGCTTCATCGTCCGCAAGGTAGTTGGGGTTGAAGCTTACCCCCACCACTCCCCCGGTCTCGGCTACCGCCCGTATCTGGTCATCCGTCAGGTTCCTCGGGTGTGGATAGAGCTTGTGGCAGTTCGCGTGGCTGACCACAACCGGGTGCTCGGTGAGCTCCACTACGTCCCAGAACCCCGCCTCGGAGATGTGGGCTAGGTCCACGACGATCCCGAGGTTTCCGCATTCCTTGACCACCTGGCGGCCCAATCTGGTAAGACCGCCCCTGGTTGCCGATTCTGCGGCGCCGTCGGCCAAAGCGTTTCTCTCGTTCCACGTGAGTCCCAGGAGCCGGAGTCCCAGCCGGTGGAACATCCGGAGGCTTTCAATGCTCCCATCCAGGAATTCGCCGCCTTCGAACGAAAGCAGGAGGGCCAGATTACCTTCCTTTGCGGCGGCTTCTACCTCGGCCGCATTGTCCGCGAGGATCACTCCCGGCAGACCCGACAGGGACTTAAAGGCGTCCACGTACTCCAGGCCCGTCCTTACCCCTCTCATGGGGTAGTTCCGGTCATAGAGGAAGGCGCTCATGATGGCGCAGCGCACTCCGGCTTCGGAAAGGCGCGGCGCATCCACGTGCCCCGCGTCCGACCTTTCGCCGAACTGCCTAGTCTTCAAGAGAACATCGATCAAAGTGCCCACATGACCGTCAACTACTATGGACTCCGCGTGTATCTCCCGGGCTCGCTCAGAAAGAAGCTCCAGGTCCTCCGCGGTCTCTTCCTTCTTCTTGTTGAGGTTGAGGGCAGACTTCAGGTCCATATGGAAACACCTCTCTTGTCTCTTGCCGCGTGCTATCCCGTCCCTAGTTTCTCCCTATGGAAGGAGTTTACCTTTTGATGGCCCGCCGTTTGCGGATAGAGGCAAGGGCGCACGTCGCAAGGCCCGGAACGTTTTAGGGGTCGGGTCATATTATGTCATGATCAAAGGGAAGGAAGAGGGGGGTAACAGTGGCCAACGGGCAGGTTACCAGAGAAACCTTGGACCTCATCGCGGCACTCCGGCCTTTCACGGCCGAGAGAGGCCAGAAACTCATAGATACCCTTATGGAGCTATCACAAGCGGGCGGAATGGCCGAGTCTCTCGAGATCGAGAGCATGGCTGAAAAAGCGCAGAACCTCCTGGCTGACAGACTTGACTCAGCAGTATCGCTGTCACTGATCCTTGCCGCTTCATGGCTCGGCGCGAAGTTCGAGAGCTATGTTGCCAAGAGGATGGCGGAGACCAACAGGTAGAGGAGGGGACGAAGTGAAAATCCTGGGTTTCGAAGCGGACAATCCTTTTTCGCTGTTCCTTATCTTGATTCTTCTCTTGGCGGCCAACGGGTCTTTCGATCCGAAAGCGGTATCAGTCGCCGAATCAGAGGACTCATCTATATGGAAATCCATATGGGAGAACTGGGCAGCGCGGCCCCTCGCCCGGAAAAGGTCGGCGCCCCGCATCTCATTGGGTCGTTCCGCCATCGGAACGCGCATCCGAATGCGCCGTGACCTGTCGGTTTCCGTGCCCAAAGTGATGCCTTTGGGAAGGTGATCCGTATCACCCCTCCTCAGAGTCCCGGCATAAGATGCTGAAGTAGTGAGGACTGGAGGGGTAAACAAGTGCAAAACCTGGCCGCCCTGCTTATGCAGATGGAGAGAATCGAGTCCGAGGTAAGCTCGCGCCTTACGGGGTTGCAGAACAGGTTGGTTCAAGGAGAATCAGGCGGAGGTCTTGTGACGGCCACGGGCGACATCTGGTTCAACATTCGTTCCATCCACATCGACCGGGAGAAGCTGTCGGCCAAGACCTACGACCTTTCGACCCTTGAGGGACTCGTTGTGGAAGCGGTCAATGGCGCCATAAGAGAAGCCAGAAAGATACTAAAGACCGAACTGGGCGGCGTCATAGGAGGGCAAGTGCCCCCTGAGTTCGCCAACTTCTTCGGGCGCACTGATGGAAATGGAAACTGACAAGACCCTTTCTGATATCGCCAGGTCGGTGTTGGTCTCCAGTCCCGAGTCCGACCAGAGGTCCTTTAGGGAAAAGGCCGGTCTCTTGGCGCTATTGAACTTAATCGGCATCGTTGAGTCCTTCTACGGTGATGGACAAGGCGCCCAGTCATCCGCGGGTCTCTTGAGTTCTTTGGCACTCGGTTCGGGGGCCGTTGCTCCCCAAAGGACAAAGGAGCCGGACCTTGTATCGTCCATCATGGGTCTCGCCGGCAAGTTGTTTGGAGGGCGCGAAGGACAGGGCGGGATCGATCCGGCGATGATAGGTACCCTGATGGGGGCTCTATCGGCGTTGTCCAAGGCAAGGACTCTGGCACCCCGATATGCCGCGCCGGCAACCGGTTCCGGCCTGACGGGAGAAACGGGCACGGATGCCCCGCCGGACTCTCCCGACGGAAGTGAAGGGCAAAGCGAACCCATAGGTGAGAACGGCGTGGAAACCGGGGATGGGGAGTCAACCGGCCCGGGCGAGGGCGAGAGGGCAAACGGCTCGACTGCGCCTCCTCCGGCCACGGCGCCCCCGGGGGCCGCTCCCCCACCGTCGCCTTTGCAGCAGATACTCGGGATTGACCCCCGCCTCATCACGTTGGCCCTCAACGTGCTGGCCGAATTCATGAAGGCAAGGAACGTGGCGCAAGGTGAGAGGGCGGGAACCGAGAAAGCGAAGTCCGCTGCCCGCTCAGAACAGGCCGCTCCCGAGACAGAGGTAACCGTCACGCCGGACGGCAAGACCGTGGTGATACCCAAGCCAAGAAGACAACCGAGAGAACGGCTTTATCACAAACCCGGCCTCGGCATCTACCGAAAGAGGCTGGAGGAAGCATCCGAGTAGCGCCCTATAGCAGCTCAGCAGCAGGCCAATACTGTCCCAGTACCATCTCAGCGCCGTCCCGCTAGCATCCCCAAATAAGTCGCCTGAAACGTAACCCGGACCCTGTCCGGGTTAACGCTTTGTCCGGTGAATATCCGACTGGACAAAGTACTATGATTTCCTGAAGGTAAATGGGAGAAGCGCTAGAAGCTCTCTCCGCTTCGTCGATTACCGGGAGGGTTGCCGGATGATAGTGAGGAAGCGGACCATCATCGTGTGTCTGCTGGTTATGCTTGGTGTAGCCGCCGCGTTCGTCGTTCTGGGGACGCAGAAAGTGAAGCCCGTGGTTGACATGTACGACTTGACGACCGCTCACCAGAATATCCAGATGCCCGTGTTCTACGTAAATACTGACCGGAAAGCGGTAGCCATCACGTTCGATATCTCATGGGGCGAGAAGATGCCCGAAAAGGTCCTGGACGTCCTCAAAGAGCACAACCAGAAGGCAACCTTCTTTCTCTCCGGCCCTTGGGCGAAGCACTACAAGGAAGTCGTGGAACGCATAGTGGAAGACGGACATGAGATCGCAAGTCACGGGCAAGATCACGACAACCTTAGCCAGCTCTCCAAGGACGCCATTCGCGACAACATCCAGTCGGCCCACGACATACTGGTGAATCTCACCGGCGTTGCCCCCACGTTCCTCCGGCCGCCCAACGGCGATTACAACGACCTTGTGGTGCTCACCGCCAAGGAGTTGGGGTACGAGACGATCATCTGGTCAGTCGACAGCCGCGACTGGCAGAGACCCGGGGTGAGCTACATCGTTGAGAGAGTGTCCCGCTACTGCTTCCGCGGGGCCATTCTCCTCTTCCACGCTTCGGACTCGGCGCCGGATACCCCGGAGGCAATACCGATGGTGCTTGAGAACCTGAAAACCGCAGGGTACGAGATCCTGACCCTCGGAGAGCTCCTTAGCCTCGGCACCCCGGCCCGGGACGACCCGCGGGGAAGACCGGAGTCGGAACTGCCCAGGTAGGGCCCCTATTCAGCGGTTAGGACGATCATCAGAAAGCCGTCGGACACCGACACGTGTGCCTCGGTCCCAAGCATCCTATTGGATACGCCCAGCGTGGCACCTCGTTCCAGGACGGCGTCCTTCAGAGGGTACTCGAGGCCGGCTGTCGTGACTCCTCCTACGGTCGCGGTTATCGGAAAAAGGGACACCCAGTCGCCAGGACTCCCTGTGAGTTTCCTTTCGCCGATACCGGCGTATCCAGGGCCGCTCACGTGACAGATGACCGAGCTCGGCCCCATGAGGATCACGTCCAACCCGCGGCGGGCAAAGCGCTCCACCAGAAAGAAATTGGCTATCCCGTGGTCAGTGCGTCTGCCGCCCGTGGCTCCTACCATGGTGGCGGCCGAATACCCTTCGGCCAACACGAGCTCCAAGGCCGCCTCGGTATCCGTGACGTCTTTCTTGACCGGCAGCCGGACCACCCGGCACCCTGACGCGGCTACCCTCCGAACGACCCCCGGGTCGCAGGAATCAAAGTCGCCCAACAACACGTCCACCCTGACTCCATGTGTGAGCAGGAACTCGGCGCCTGAATCGGCTGCCACGATAAGGGAAGCCCGTTTTATGTGCTCGAGGAGGGAGGTCGAAACGTCTCCGCCGCCTACGACGACGGCGTATTCATCCTTTCGGGCTACGTCCAACGCTCCGACCTCCTCCAATAGGCTACACCTTTACGTCCACGAGCCGCTTCAGGGCGAACCGGAGCACCACCATGGCTATGATGAGCTCAGGGACTAGGTACTGGGCATTGTACACCAATGAGTACAGGTACACGTTGCCCTCGGCGTACTCAGCGAAGAATACCACGCCGGAGATGAAGTGGGCCACGAGGCGTCCCAGGATCCCTACCGCCGACCCGAGGTACATGTTGCGCTTGAAAAGCCCCGCAATCCCCAAGAGACCATAGGCCAAGGGATAGTCCAGGAGGACCTGGGCAGGGTGTACGAAATACGGGTTCACGATGTAGTCAAGGACGCCGTAAGCGCTGCCTACCAGGATGCCGGGGCCGGCACCGTAGCGGAACGAGTACAAGAGGATTGGCACCATGCTCCCTAGTGTCACCGAACCCCCGTAGGGGGCCTGGTAGATCTTGAGGAAATGCAGGACGAACGTGAGAGCGACCATCATGGCGCCTTCAACCAGCATCTTTATGTTTCGGTCACGCATCTTGTGAGACACTCCCTCCGGATTCGGGGGGGCAACAAAGAACCCGCACGGGTGTGCGGGCGTCTGACTCGGATTTCCCTACGCGGGCATTACCCCACAGGTTCCAAGGGTCAGGTGCTGTAAGCCCTTTCTCAGCCGCTAGAAAGCGGCTCCCCGTTAAGGACATGGTAACACATTTCCTTCCCGGTCTCCAGATCTTAGGCTGTCACTAGGGCTGTCACAAGGCTGTCGGAGTGCCCTAGACTGTCGCAGTGTTCAGGGTGACACTGCATTCCTAGACCTTGATCTCCTTCCACTTGCCCCGCTTCAGTCTCACCCAGTACAGCGCCGAGCGCAGGACCCAGTCGGCGAACATGGCGAACCACGCCGCAGTGAGCCCTACGTGGAAGTAGTTCATCAGGGCGTAGGTCATTCCCAACCTCACGACCCACACTCCGGCGATGGTCACGTACATAGCGATACGGGTATCCCCGGCTCCTCGCAGGGCGCCCGGGATCACGAATCCCAAAGCCTCGGGTATCTGCGTGAACGCCACGATACGCACCAGAGGAACACCCCTCGCGATGACGCCCTGGTCGTTGGTGAAGATGCTCAGAAACTGGGCCGGGAAGAGGAAGAACAAAACCCCCATCGTCCCCATTGTGAGGAGGCCCATCTTGATGGCGATCATCGCGCTCTTTTCGGCGCCTTCTGGATCCTTGGCGCCAAGGCGCTGTCCCACAAGGGCTGTGGCAGACGTCGCGAAGCCCATGCCGGGCATGTACGAGAACGACTCCACGTTCAGTGACAAAGAGTGCGCCGCGTATGCCTCTGTCCCTAATCCTGCCACCTGCCGGGCATACTCGATCTGCCCGGATGAGGTGAGGACTCTCTCGGCCATGGCCGGTACTCCGATGTTCAGGATCCGTCCGAACAGCCTCAGGTCAAACCTGGAAAACACCCGCTTCCAGTTCAAGGGCAGTTTGCTTTTCCTGTGCGACAGCACCACGAGGATGGCTATCCCACCCAACGACCGGGAGACGGTTGTGGCGACCCCCGCTCCGGCAACCCCCATCTCAGGAAATCCCAGGTTTCCAAAGATGAGGAGGTAGTTGGTGAGAACCTTTATGGCGTTCAGGGTCACGTTGATCACCATGGGAGTCCTCGTATCGCCGGCTCCACGAAGGGCGCCCGTGGCGATAGTGAAGACAAAAAAGAGGAGCATGCCGGGCATCATCGTCCTGACATACTCGCGTCCGACTATGCGAACAGGCTCCTCCGCCTTCATGTACGTAATGACCCAGTCAGCGTTGGCCATGCCTATTAGGCTGATGGCAAGCCCAAAGATGAGCGCGACGATGAGAGACTGGCCTGCGACCTGACTGGCTTCCTCACGGTTACCTGCGCCCGTGGCGCGCGCGACCAGCGCGGTTGTGCCCACCGAGAGTCCCATGAACGTCGCCTGGATGAGGCGGAACGGCTGCATGCTCAGGCCGACCGCGGCCACGGCTTCCTTGCCGAGCCGTCCGAGCATCGCCATGTCCACGACCTGGCCAACCATGGCCAAGGCCTGCTCCAATACTACGGGCCAGGCGAGGGCCCACGTCCGGGCAAAGATCAACCGGGACTGCGGATCTGTGCCTAGAAGCCACCCGGCGACGCGGGAGAGAGCCGGCTTGTGTTCGGATTCGGTACTTACCTTGGGTTCTGCATACGACTTTGGTTCTTCTGTTCTTGTCGATTTTGCCTCCGATTCCGGTGTAACCTCCACGAAGGCACCTCCGCCCATTGATTGTGCATTGTCTGGACCAATTCAGGTTTATTTCGCCTACTGAATTATACGCCAAACATAGAAACAAAACGAGAGGACCCCTCCCGGGGCCCTCCCGTCCGACAAAGGAGGTTAGAGACCTAGCAGCTCATCGATTCGCTTCTTGTCGAAACCCACCACTACATTTCCGTTGATCGACAGGACAGGTACACCCATCTGGCCGGATATCTTCACCATTTCCCTGGCTGACGCCAAATCCTGGGAAACGTCCACATCGGTGAAGGGTATTCCGTTCTCCTTGAGGTACGCCTTCGCCCGTACACACCACGGGCATGTGGGCGTTGAGTAGACCTTGATGTTGTGTTCGGCCACACTAAGACCTCCCCGAAATATCTTGGTCAATTTGCCCTACAATTATCTTCCGTCCAAGAAGCACGGATTTCAACAGTCGCCGGGGAGTTTTCCCATCCTTCAAGGCCAATTTACACGTATGTGCATGGGATGGGGG
>CAZYFG010000062.1:10470-10679 GCA_964646835.1 uncultured Eubacteriales bacterium
GCCCGGGGCACGACTGCAGATACTTAAGAGGAGTCCCCCACTGCATGAGAAGGAGGAATCCCCGCTTGCTGAAGGTGACCGTATCGGCGAAAGGTCAGATCGTGATCCCGGCTGAAGTGCGACGAAGACTCGGTCTCAAGAACGGCACGCACCTCAGGGTCTACGCCTCGGACGGCAAGATCGTTCTTGTGCCGGAGGTCGAAGACCCG
>CAZYFG010000063.1:0-2581 GCA_964646835.1 uncultured Eubacteriales bacterium
GGCTGACTACGTGGGTCTCCGCTCCCCCTATGTCCAATCCCATGGCCAGTTGAAGGACAGTGCGCCCCCGGTCTTCCACCGCATGTGTCCCGGCGTTCCCCACAGTTTTCCGCCTCCCGAGATTTGAGCCCCTAATACCGCGCAATATTCCCTCTGGCCCGCCGTTTTCCCTGCAATCCCGCCTTGACCTCTGGGAGTTAAAAGGTGTAATATCCAGAGGTGTGTAAAGGTGTAGACCAAGACAGTGAGGTCCGCGCGATGTCATACTCGCCTGAAAAGGTTCATGAGTTCTCCGTCCTTTTCGACCTGTATGAGGCGATGTTGCCGCCGAGGCAAAAGGAAGTACTGGCCCTCAAGCTGCATGAGGATCTGTCGCTCATGGAGATCTCGGAGCGTCTTGGGATCTCGCGGCAGGCATGTGAAGATGCCCTGAAGAGGGGCGAGAGGGCTCTCTGCGGATTCGAGAAGAGGATTGGTCTCAGGGAACGGATCCTGGACCACGAGGCCCGCGTCTCGGATGTCGCGGCAAAGCTTTCCGCGATGAACGCGGACAACTGGAAGGAAATGAGAGACCTGTGCCTTAAGGTCTTGTCTACCCACTTGAGCGGTGGTGATAGCGAAGATGGAGTTTGAGGGCCTTTCAAGCCGCCTTGCGGGAGTCTTCAAGAGGCTCCGCGGGAAAGGGAAGCTTTCGGAGAAAGACGTCGAAGAGGCCCTGCGGGAGGTCCGGTTGTCCCTCCTCGAGGCGGACGTCAACTTCAAGGTCGTGCGGGAGTTCGTGACCGCGGTCAAAGAGAAGAGTCTGTCCTCTGAGGTGCTGGAGAGCCTAACCCCCGCTCAGCAGGTCATAAAGATCGTGAACGAAGAGATGATAGGCCTCTTGGGCGGGAGAGCAAAGCCCCTGGACCTTTCGGGAAACCCGCCGGTAGGGCTGGCTTTGTTCGGGCTCCAAGGCTCAGGCAAGACTTCCGCCGCAGGCAAACTGGCACTCAATCTCAGGAAGAGCGGCCGCCGGGTCATGCTGGTCAGCTGCGACGTCTACCGGCCCGCTGCCCAGCGACAACTGGAGATCCTGGCCGAGAAGGCCGGAGCGGCCTTTTTCACCATGGACACCGGGACAGACCCTGTGACCATCGCCAGGAACGGTTACGAGAAGGCGCGGACATCCGCCCATGACGTCGTCATCTTCGATACGGCGGGGCGGACCCAGTTGGACGACGAGATGATGAGCGAGGCAAAGCGCATCAAGGAAGCTGTCTCCCCCAGGGAGAGCCTGCTTGTGGTGGACGCTATGACCGGGCAGGAAGCTTGCAGAGTCGCCCAAGCCTTTGACGAGACTCTCGGACTTACAGGAGTCATCCTCACCAAGATAGACTCTGATGCCCGCGGCGGTGCGGCGCTTTCCATCGCCAAGGTAACGGGCAAACCCATCAAGTTCGCCTCGACCGGAGAGAAACTCGAAGACTTCCAGGTGTTCCATCCCGACCGTATGGCCTCAAGGATACTGGGGATGGGCGACGTCCTCACTCTCATCGAGAAAGCCCAGGCGTCTTTCGACGAGAAGAAGGCCGTGGAGATGGAGCGAAAGCTCCGGAGAAGGGAGTTCACCCTTGAGGACTTCGTGGACCAGATGAAAGAGGTCAAGAAGATGGGGTCTTTCGGGGACCTCCTCAGGATGATCCCGGGCTTTGGCAAGATGAAAATAGACGTGGACATCGATCCCAAAGAGTGGGGCCGCCTTGAGGCGATAATCGGCTCAATGACGCCCTTGGAGAGGCGGAAGCCCGAGATTATCGACGGCTCAAGGAAACGAAGGATAGCAAAGGGCAGCGGGACCCAGGTCCAGGACGTGAACCGGCTGCTCAAACAGTTTTTCCAGGCGCGCAAGATGATGTTTCAGATGTCGCCTGAGAAGATGGGCAGGTTCCGCCTGCCCTGAGAAACAAGAGAAGGCACGAGAAAGGAGATGCGGCAAGTTGGCGGTAAAGATCCGGCTAAAGCGGATGGGCGCGAAGAAGGCCCCCGCGTACCGAATCGTGGTGGCCGATTCCCGGATCCAGAGGGATGGCAGGCCCATAGAGGAGTTGGGTTACTACGACCCGACAAAAAACCCGGCCGTGTACAATGTCCAGGAGGACAAGGCGCTCATCTGGTTGGAGCGGGGCGCCGTGCCCACGCCCACGGCTAAGGCGATTCTGTCCAGGGCGGGAGTAATCGAGAAGTGGGCTGCCAAGAAACAGAAGTAGCAGAGACGCAGAACCATGTCAGGCACGAGGAGGGCTAATATGCTACGTGACCTGGTAACATTCATCGCACAGGCTATCGTTGACGAGCCCGACAAAGTCCAAGTGAATGAAGTCGAGGGCGAGAGAGCGGTCGTATTCGAGCTCAGGGTCTCGCCGGAAGACATGGGTAAGATCATCGGTCGCAAGGGCAGGGTCATCCATGCCGTGAGAGCCCTTGTCCAGGCTGCTGCGGCCAAAGAAGGCAAGAGGGCGACTGTCGAGATCCTTGAGTAGGGCGGTGTAGTGAAGTGCTTATCTCCAGAGCGGTGACGGTGAAATCGAGAGTCACGCCTGCG
>CAZYFG010000063.1:2625-8092 GCA_964646835.1 uncultured Eubacteriales bacterium
CATGCTGGGAAGAGAGACCCAGAAAGCCATACGGGACGTTCAGGAGCAGATAGACCGGGCCGCTTCTGAGATTGAGAGGCGTCGAGCCTCCGGAAGAAGCGAGGAGTTGGCAGCGCTGGAACGTGAGACGCAGGAGCTCCAATCGCGGAAAGACGCCCTCATGGCCAAACTCAAGGACATCGCCAAGCTCAGCGATGGTCAAGAAGTCACGCGAGGACAAGTACAAGGTTTCTGTGAAGTCAAGGTGGGAGATATCTGGCCTGAGGTGCTGTCGGCCGAGATCGTCCTGGAGGACGGCAGGGTTGTGGCGGTACGGGAGGGCGGTTCGGTGACCGTGAGAATGGGTTCCAATGGCCGTGGCGACGGGGAGCAGGAGAAATGAAGGTCTACATCGCGACCCTTTTCCCAGAGGTCTTCGGCCCGCTCCTGGACTCAAGCATTCTGAAGAGAGCCAGGGAGGCCGGTCTGGTCGAAGTCAAAACGGTCAACATCAGGGACTTTACCGGCGATACTCACCGCACCGTCGACGATTACCCCTTCGGGGGCGGACCGGGGATGGTAATGAAGCCGGAACCGGTTTACGAGGCCCTCGCTTGGATCCGGCGGGATTCGGGCAAGGCGCCGCACGTGGCGCTCATGACGCCTCAGGGGCGGAGATTCACGACGGCGGTGGCCAGGGAGCTGGCCGGACACGACCCGCTGGTGCTGGTTGCAGGTCATTACGAAGGGTTTGACGAGAGGATCCGGTCCTTCGCCGACGACGAGATCTCCATAGGGGATTTCGTGCTTACCGGGGGAGAGATCGCCGCCATGGCGGTCCTGGACGCGACTGCGAGGTTTCTGCCTGGCGTCTTGGGCGATGAGACCTCGGCTACAGAGGACTCGTTCTCCGACGGGTTGCTCGAAGGGCCTCAGTACACGAGACCCCGCGAGTATCTGGGGATGGAAGTACCCGAGGTCCTCACGCAAGGTGACAGGGCAGCCATAGAGAGGTGGAGGCGAAAGGAGTCCCTCCGGCGGACACTCAATAGGCGAAGCGACCTGTTAGGCAGCGCGGTCCTCACCTATGAGGACAGGCGCATTCTAGCGGAAGTCTTGAAGGAAGAGAGAAGAGACGGCAAGGATTTGTGGTAAGGAGTGACAAACGTGGACGTTCTGAAGCTCGTTGAAGAGTCACAGATGAAGAAAGACATTCCGGCCTTTTCTCCGGGAGACCGGGTGAGGGTCCATTACAAGGTTATCGAGGGCGGACGCGAGAGAATCCAGGTATTCGACGGCGTCGTCATAGCCAGGCAGCGCGGCGGCCTGAGAGAGACATTCCTGGTGAGAAGGGTCACTTACGGGATAGGGGTCGAACGGACCTTCCCCGTTCACTCGCCGAGGATCGATAAGATCGAGGTCGTCCGCCGGGGCAGGGTGAGAAGGGCCAAACTGTTCTACTTGAGAGGCTTGTCAGGCAAGTCAGCCAGGATCGCCGAGCAGAGACGATAACCATGAACACGGTGCGGGATATCCTGGAGACCGTGCTCATAGCCCTACTCATAGCGGTCTTGGTGAGGGCTTTCGTGATCGAAAGGTTCTTGGTGGACGTCCATGGAGCCGACGCTGTGGGACTCCCAGTCGCTCCTGGTGAACAAGCTCACCTACCGCTTCTCGAGCCCCAAGCGGGGAGACATAGTTGTCTTCCGGTACCCGCTGGATCCCCAAAGGGACTACGTGAAGAGATGCGTGGCGGTGGGCGGCGATACCGTCGAGATGAGACTGGGCAGGCTATACGTAAACGGGCAGCTCAAGGAAGAACCGTACGTTAGGTTTCCGGGGCTCTTCGAGATGAAAAGCGTAACGGTGCCTGAAGACTCCATCTTCGTGATGGGAGATCACAGGACCAACAGCGAGGACTCGCGCATGTTCGGTCCCGTGAAACTAAGCCTGGTCAAGGGAAAGGCCGTGTTCGTGATTTGGCCCCTCAAAGACATGGGCCCAATAAGGTAAGGGCCCGTACCGCGAACAGACGGGGTAAGAAGACACATCCCGGTCTACCGCCTGATAAGGCGCTGGACTTGGTGGATGTGTTTCTCTTTCTTGCTGATGCCCGTATTCCCCTGACGTCGGTCAAGCTGGCCGAACCATATCTCCTGAAGCGGCGCCGGATTTACGTCCTCACTAAGCCTGACTTGGCAGACCCCGGGATGACCGCGGAATGGGTCCGGTTCTTTGCTTCCCGTGGCAGTCCCAGTTTCGCTGTGGACTGCAAGAGGGGTAGCGGGATCGCCCGGCTCCTCGGTCACTTGAGGTCAATGAAGGCGGAGATAGACGCGAAGAAGCCGGCGGTGCTCCTTCACCGTCCGCTCCGGATCATGCTGTTCGGACTGCCTAATGTGGGCAAATCGTCGCTGGCCAACCGCCTCCTGGGTACGACCAAAGCGCCTTTCGGCGCCAAGCCGGGACTCACGCGTTCGAGCAACTGGCTGAAGGGCCGGGGCTTTCTGGAGATACTGGACACTCCGGGCGTTGTCGACACGTCGCTGGTTAGGGGCGAGGCCCAGCTGAAGCTTGCCGCAGCCTGGTCCATACCCGAAAACAGGTACGACGCCGGCGATGTTGCGCGTTACCTTGCAGGCAAGATAGCTGCTCCGGGACGGGACCCCGTGGAGCATCTTGAGGATTTCGGGAGATCCAGAGGGCTCTTGCGCGAGGGGGGAGTAGTGGACCTGGAGCGCGCGTGCAAAACGTTCATCCACGACTTCCGCGAGGGGCTCCTGGGCCGGTTTACCCTCGAGAAGCCGGAAGAGGGTGTTAGCGGCGAAGCGCAGGATGGCACAGACGATGTCACAAACCATGTCACAGGCTGGGACGGCCCAGTAGCAGGTATCCATAACACAATCAAGAGAGAGGAGTGAGGCGTCCGAGGGACGCCGGCAAAGATGGCTACATACTTGAGAGAACTCTATTGTCCCAGATGCGAGAAACCTTACGACGCGTCGCGGCCCCAGAACCTCTGCGAGTGCGGGACGCCGCTACTGGTCAGGTACGACTTGGAGCGGCTGGCCAAGGAGGTCACTCCGGATGTCTGGAGAGACCGTCCCGAGGATCTCTGGCGGTACCGGGAGCTCCTGCCCGTATCATCACCCGAAAACATGCTCTCTTTGGGCGAGGGAGGCACTCCGATCTATCCTCTGCACAAGATCGCGTCCGAGTTCGGCCTCAAGGAACTCCTGCTTAAGGATGAAGGAATGAATCCGACGGGATCATTCAAGGCGAGGGGTGCCGCGGTCGGTGTCGCTCGGGCGAAAGAACTGGGCCTCAAGACTCTGGCAATGCCCACTGCCGGAAACGCCGGAGCCGCCTGGGCCGCTTATACCTCCAGGGCCGGCATCAAGATGGTGGTGGTCATGCCCGCCGACGCCCCTCTCACCACCCAAGCCGAGTGTGTCGCGTACGGAGCCGAAACCTACCTGGTGAATGGCCTTATTTCTGACGCGGGGAGGGCCGTCAAAGAGGCGTGCGCCAAGTATGGGTGGTTCGAGGTGGCCACGCTCAAGGAGCCGTACCGCATTGAGGGCAAGAAGACCATGGGTCTTGAGATCTGGGAGCAGCTCGGAGGCGAGTTGCCGGGGGCCATCCTCTATCCGACCGGGGGCGGCGTCGGGATCATTGGTATGTGGAAGGCTTTCAACGAGCTCAAGGAGATGGGATGGCTGAAGGGTCCTCTCCCCAAGATGGTGGCCGTGCAGGCTGAAGGCTGCGCGCCCATTGTCAGGGCTTACAGAGAGGGCAAGGACAAGGCCGAGTTCTTCCAGGGAGCCCACACTGTGGCTGCGGGGATCCGGGTTCCCTCGGCTTTGGGCGACTTCCTGGTTCTGGAGGCTGTCAGAAAATCGGGCGGGACGGCGCTCAGCGTCACCGACGACGAGATATTGGACGCTTGGAGTCACTTGGCCAAGACCGAGGGAGCCCTCATCTGTCCTGAAGGCGCCGCCTGCGTAGTGGCTGCCAAGAAGATCAAGGAGATGGGCCTGGTCGGTGCGGAGGAATCGGTCCTCATCCTGAATACCGGCGCCGGCATGAAGTACACCGAACTCCTCAAGGAAAAGGCGAAGCTTCTGGAGACCGGTAGCCTTCTGAACTGACGAATCGGTGGAGTACTACGTGCTACACAAGGTGAGACATAGAGTAACGGTTGGCGAGTCGGCCCGCCCTTCCGGGGCGGGCTGACACCTTTCCTTGGGCTCTTCTTTGGGCACAATACCCACGGGAGGGTGCGACTTGATAGACGAGCCAAAACGTTTTTCAGGCCGACACTGGTGGAACTATGTCACGCTGTTGCTCCTTGTTTTGGGGTTGGCCCTTTGGGGGGCCGACATCCTGGATGGTCGGATAGTGTTCGGCGCCCTTCTCGTTTGGGCGCTTGTGGGCTTTGGGATTGCCCGGGAGATAATCTACGAGCACCTCGGGTTTGCGGACAGATGGATATTCCACGACTACACGAAGGCCCACCAACGCTACAGAAAAGCCGTGGACACAAACCGTGCCACGCCCCAGGCCTACTGCGCGCTGGCTAGCCTTGCGTACGCCGAGGGCGATCTCGTCGAAGCAGCGCGGCTTCTGGATGAAGCAGCCCAGAGGCTCCCCCAAGACCCATACCTTCACTTCCTCCTTTCGGGGGTCTTGGCGAGGCAGGGCCGGTATGACGAGGCGGTGCACGAAGCCGGCGTGACCGGAAATCTGTCCGGCGAGGGCGTGCTCGGCGACATGGCGCTGGGGACAGCCTTGACCGCCAAAGGCGATATGCGGGCGGCCGCTTCTGCGTACCAAAGGGCTGTCGAGAAAGCGCCGCGCCTGGTTGCGGCGAGGTTGGGCCTGGCCCAGTGTTACCTCTCTCTGGGGATGCTCGATGCGGCCCGGACCGAGGCCGAAGAGGCGCTCCGTCTCGATCCGAAGAACTCCGATGTTCTCTACTGGGCAGGCAGGGTGGCCCACGCCGAGCAAAGGCCTGCCGACGCCGACAGGCTGCTTCAGGCTTCGCTGGACGCACGGCCGGTTCAGGACAAAGCTCACCTCGTCCCCTACAAGGACATCGTCACCTCCTTGAGCGAAGCCCGTTCAGAAGTCAGGTCTCACTTGGACAGGATGTAGACGATCTCCAACGAACCAGGGTCCTTGACCTCTACCCAAAGGGTGGCAGAGACGGAGCCGTTAGCCGTCCATCCGGTGAACTCCGCAGGATAAAGCCCTCTCGCTATCGCATGGGGTACGGTCTGAGTGCCGGTCCACTTCCCCGGAATGGTCTCCGTGAGGGATGTGTGTTCTCCGAAAAGAGATACCGACAGCGCGTGGATCGACTCGGACGTGAGGGAGCTCAGGGTCAAGGTCTGCCCCCAAGAGGCCGGATTGGGTTCCACGGTTGCCAGGAGCCATGCGTCTAGGACGCGCTCAAAGAAGAGCGTCTGCGTTCGAACGGCCCCCG
>CAZYFG010000063.1:8102-10665 GCA_964646835.1 uncultured Eubacteriales bacterium
GAAAGGTCGCTGTGACCACCACCGGCTGCTGTCCCACCGGGAGCGGAGGGCCCACGGTCACATCGAGCGCCCAAGTCAGACCTCCGTCAGAGGAAGTCAGGTGACGGAGGGGTCCTTGTGCGAATTGGGCCGTCACCGTAGAAGCGGCGGGCATTGTCTCGGCGGTCACCCGAAGAGTCTGCCCGTCAACGCACCTCGTGGGGCTGAGGCGTGCGCTCAGTGAGTGGAGCTCGAGATACAGGGGCTTTAGTATCGACGAAAAGAGCTGTCCCCTCGAGTCCCGAACCCATGCTCCGTAGCGGTAGAGGCCGCGGGGGAGGAGGTTTCCGCTGTTGTCGCGACCGTCCCAGGTAACCGACTGCGGAGGTGGTCCGGATGCCTGCCCGTTGTTGAAGAGATAGACTTGATGTAGCGTCTCTGACAGGATGACGGCCTCCCAGCTCTTTATGGCCCGGTTCTTCAGGTACCCGAAGTCAAAAGTGACGGTGTCATCCACGCCGTCGCCGTCGGGTGAAAAAGAGACCTTCCTCGCCGAAAGCCTGATGAGGCACGACCGGTAAACCACCGTTGCCGCTTCGCCCCGTCGCATGTTCGTTGTCGGCCTGACCGTCCCGTCCTCGTAGCCCTCAATGATTCCCAGCTGGACAGCGCATGCCATTGCGTTTCGACGGTCAGGTGATACATTCTGCCAATCTAGAAACCTCTGAAGAATGTTGTTCACTTGGGACTGGGAAAGGGACTGAGCATACGGCTCAAGGTCCAGAGACCTCACGAGAAAGGCCACCGCGTCTTCTCTTCGTGTAAGCCCCCCCGGCACAAAGGGGAGGCCAGGGGATACTAGGGTTATCCCGCCGGCCAACGCCCCTTCAATGAAGTGCCATGCCGGCTTGTAGGGGAGCATGTTGTAGGTCTTGGGTACGTCCGGGTAGGACGGGACTTCCGGTGTCAGGGGCGGGAGCCCGAACACTTTGCTCAAGAGGACGACGAACTGGGCTCTCGTGATGTAGTCGTCCGGGTAGAAGAAGTATATGTCCGGGTTCACCGGGTGGATCACCCCGTCGGTGACGCCTTCTTCCCAGAGAACGCGGATGTAGGGGCCGGACCAATGGATGTCGGCATCCGTATACCACGGGTCGCCCTGGGCAAGGGCTTTCCCATGAGGGCCCATTGCTCCGACGACTGCCAGCGCCATGGCGAGAAGAAGACTGCTGCACGTCCTCAAGGCGGATCTCGCAGGGGGTTTACTCATATCTTAGGAACCTCCGGTCCACCGTGCCCGCCACATCATACCACGTTTCGCAGAGAGGGTGTCAAGTCCTGGAAAATTTGGAGCGGAATGTTGACAACTTCTGGGACTTCTTGTAATCTGACGTCACTGGCAAATATTGCCATTGTCGCGCCCGGTCTTCAGTCGTTTGGCCGCAGTGAAAGGGGGTGGTCCTTCCGACTGCGGCCAGTTCCCTGACGCTCAATTGCCACCGGTGCCCTTCGCAAGCCCTTCCCGGCCGGGCGCGGCAGAACTGTGAACCAGCGAGGTGACGCAAGGTGAGAGCCGTGCTCCGGAAGCACAGACTCCTTCTGATCTCAGGCATCCTGGGTATCTCGGCCGCTGCCATCTCCCACGCGGCCATATCTCCTTACGTGATCACGTCCCCCGTAGTGGTGGCGGCACGGGAAATCGACCAATACGAGAAGATCGAACCTCAGGACCTCACGGTTGTGAGCTATCCTCTGAAAGCCGTACCCAAGGGCCACTTTGCTGACGCGGGTCTCCTCCGGGGCGCATACGCGCTGTCGCGGATCCTGGCGGGTCAAGTTGTGCTGAAGGGGCACGTCGCAAGGGGGGAAGAAGGGGTCGGTCTGTCGGTGGAACTGGAGCCGGATATGAGGTGCGTGTTTCTGCCTGCGGGGTTCGAACGGGCAGTTGGCGGGCTCATCAAACGGGGGGAGAAAGTGGATGCCGTGTTCACGCCCAGGGGCGGGGCTTACGCCTCTGCTTTGGGAGGCGAGGCTGTCTTGGTGGTGCGGTCGCTATTGGTGGTGGAGGTCTGCCGCGAGCCATCATCCGGGCAGTTCGCGGGCGTAGTCGTGTTCGCGGAAAGGACCGAAGCCGAGCGAATGGCGAGCAGAGTGGAGTCCTGCGCGGTGAACCTGCTCCTCTCTCCAAAGGAAGACACGCCTTCTGAAACACCGTCGGGGACGGAGGCCTGGGTACCGTGGTGAACGAGGCGCCGTTCGTGCTGGTGGCCGGAGATACCGGAACCGAGAAAGCCGTCTCCAGCAGATGGCCTAAGGCAAGGATCGGAGGCTCATTTCGAGACCTGGCTTTGCTTGAGTACGTGGCGTCGGGCATGCGTCCTGACCTAGTTGTCGTGGATCCTTCCTTGTCACCGCGGGGCGAGAGCCTGGAAGCGTGGGTCGCCCGGTTCAAGGCAGTCTACCCGTCGGCAACGGTGATTGTCTTGGACGCTTCCTACGGCAGGTCACCTGAAGAGCGCGAAGAAGCCCCCGGCACAAGGGTCTTAGCTTCCCAAACGGTGGTCATCTGGAGCCCCAAAGGCGG
>CAZYFG010000064.1:0-483 GCA_964646835.1 uncultured Eubacteriales bacterium
GATTTTGGTGATTTTGGTGATTTTGGTGATTTTGGTGATTTTGGTGATTTTGGTGGTTCTGGTGACTCTAGACTTAGCGGGATGGCAGAATCCCCAGCTTGGTCACGAGGTAGTGATCCGCAAGCCGTGCGAGGAGCCAGCCGGGATCCGTCAACTGCTTACATCTCTGAAAGCCCCCAATGGCCTCTTCTCGAGCCTTTTCCAGTGATATCGTCCGTGGCAGAGTAGTTTTCTTATCTTCCATGCCGCCCTGAGCGGAGTCCTCAATGTCATCCAGAATCTGATACGAGAAACCAAAACACATGCCCGCCTCGCCTACCCGCTCGACGGTCTTGGCCGGAGCTCCGGCGAGGATCGCCCCCAGCCTGGCTGCAGTCTCAAACAGCCTGCCCGTCTTCAGCCTGTACATCAGCCGAACCCGGTCGGCCGGATCGGCTTGAGCGGCCGGATCGGCTAGATTGGCCGGATCGGCCGAGTCAGCCG
>CAZYFG010000064.1:519-874 GCA_964646835.1 uncultured Eubacteriales bacterium
TCGTTTGCGGAAGCGTCGCCGGGACACGCTCCACACCGGATCGCCTCCGGCTGAAGGTCAAGGACTTGCCCCCCGACCATCCCCGCCGCCCCGGCGCCGTAGGCCAGGGCTTTCACGCCCTCAACAACCCGGTAGGGCGGGAGATCGGACGAGGCCGCCGTCTCAAATGCCAGAGTGAGGAGGGCGTCTCCGGCCAGTACGCCGATCGCCTCGCCGTACTTCTTGTGGCAGGTCGGCCGCCCTCGACGCATATCATCGTCATCCATGCAGGGCAGATCGTCATGGACAAGCGAATAGGCTTGGATCATCTCAATGGCCAGGGCAAAGGGCATGGCGTCGCCATCGCCGCCCAGGC
>CAZYFG010000064.1:996-10576 GCA_964646835.1 uncultured Eubacteriales bacterium
TTTGAGAAAGCCCAGCTCTTGGTCCAAGTTATCTGAGGACACCGTCAGACCTCCAGTGCGCGTCGTTTCACTCCGGCTCTCCGGCTTCCTTCTTGGTACCCTTGGCTCCGGATTCCCCAGAGGCCGAGAGGATTTCCTCTACTTTGCGCTCGGCACTGTCAAGGATGCCCTCAAGACGGCGGGCCAACGCTATCCCTTCCTCAAACTTGAGGAGCGAGTCCTCCAGCGAAAGCTCTCCGCTCTCCAACTGTTTCACGATTTCCTCCAGCTGTTTGAGGGCTTTGGCGAAATCCATATCCTCAGGTACGCTCATAGGTTTCCCCCCTTGTCTCTAACCGGAAGTCTCCGATGGTGGAACCTTCGTCACTTCCCTTGTCTCTACCCTTGCCTCCTCCGCCCCTCCGCCCCGGGACTCCAGAACCCGACAGGCCAACTTGCCCTTCATGAGCGAGACCTCAACATTGGTTCCTTCGGGCGCGAGCTCCGCGTCCCGGAGGATCAGGCCGTCGGGTAAGCGGCGCACGAGGCTAAAGCCCCGAGAAAGCACCTTGAGCGGGCTCAAGGCGTCCAGCTTGGCCACTTGCCTGGCCAGGGCATTTGACTTCTTCTCCATGGCGGCCATCATGGCGGATTCCATCTGACGCCAGAGTCTCACCAGAGATTCCCTGGAGGATACAAGAAACCAGTCGGGCCTCTGAAGTGCAGGCCTGGAACGCATGAGGCTCAGCGTTTGCCGGTACCCGCCGATGAGCTTGTACATCTCGTTTCTCATGTCCTCTTCACGGGATCTCACCAGCGACAAGAGGTCGGCCGCCGCGGGGACAACCAGTTCGGCCGCTTGGGACGGAGTGGCGGCCCTGGCGTCGGCCACTAGGTCGGCAACGGTCACATCCCTCTCATGGCCCACGGCGGAGACCACAGGTACCCGCGAAGCGTATATGGCCCGGGCCAGGGCCTCATCGTTGAAGACAAAAAGGTCCTCTTGGGACCCTCCGCCGCGGCCGATGACGATGACATCCACGTCCGGAACCCGGTTCAGTACCTGAATGCCGGCGATGATTGTCTCTGCGGCGCCCTCTCCCTGGACCTTGGAATCGTAGACCAGGAACGATACGCCTCTGAAGCGTCGCCTGCCGACACTGATGATATCCTTGATGGCCGCTCCGCGGATGGACGTGACCAGCCCGATCTTCCGTGGGAAGAAAGGCAGGGGGCGCTTCCTCTCCTGCCGGAAAAGCCCCTCCTTCTCCAGCTTCTCTTTGAGCTTCTCGAGAGCGGCATACAGGGCTCCCAACCCGGAAGGCTCCATGTAGGTGGCGTAAAGCTGGTAGACACCGTCGCGCTCAAACACCGACACGCTTCCGGCGGCAATCACTTGGGCGCCTTCCGACGGCACGAACGCAAGTCTTGCAGCGTCGTTGCGCCACATAACCGCCTTGATGCTGGATTTCTCGTCCTTTAGGGTGAAGTAGAGGTGCCCCTGGTAGTTGCGCAGGTTGCCGATCTCGCCCCGCACCACGACCTCACGTAGAAAACCGTCTGAACGGAGGAGGTCTCGGACATAGGCGTTCAGCTGGGACACGGTCAACGCCTTGTTCGGGTCCATATGCGGGGAATCACCTCTCTCATGAAGGATACCGGCCTATTTCACGGCCGGTATCCGGTTTTGTCAACATAGCCAACTTCGAGCTCCTCCGGCGCCATACCTCCTCCGTCGTCGCCCTTGGAGGAGAGACTGCCGACTAGCCCCTTACCACTTGTCTTGCGGCCCCGACAGAAACTCGTGAATGTCCTTGGCTGCCGCCCTGCCTGCTCCCATGGCCAGAATGACCGTGGCGGACCCGGTGACGGCGTCTCCGCCGGCCCAAACCCGCTCCCTGGTTGTCCTGCCGGTCTTCTCGTCGGCGATAAGCCCGCCCCAATCCTTGGCCTCAAGGCCCGATGTGGTCTGGGAGATGATCGGGTTCGGCGAAGTGCCCAGAGCCATGATCACGATGTCGCAGTCCATGACAAACTCGGAATCCTTGATGGGCACCGGGCGACGCCTTCCCGACTTGTCGGGCTCGCCCAGTTCCATCCTCACGCACTTAATGCCCTTGACCCAGCCCTTTTCATCTCCGAGTACCTCTACGGGGTTGGTGAGAAGGTGGAACTCAACGCCTTCTTCCTCAGCGTTCTCGATTTCCTCGGCTCTGGCCGGCATTTCGGCCCGGCTGCGCCGGTAAACAATGGAAGCTTCCTCAGCGCCCAGTCTGAGCGCGCACCTGACGGCGTCCATAGCGACGTTCCCGGCTCCAACGACGACTACCTTCTTCCCTCTCCTTACGGGGGTATCCCACTCGGGGAACTGGTAAGCCTTCATGAGGTTGATCCTGGTAAGCCACTCGTTGGCCGAATAGACCCCGTTCAGGTTCTCGCCGGGGATACGCATGAACATGGGCAATCCGGCGCCGGAGCCTACATATACGGCCTCGAAACCGTCATCGAAGAGGTCGTCGATGGTGAAGGTGCGCCCGACGACGACGTCGGTCATTATCTTGACGCCCAGAGCCTTTACGTACTCGACTTCTCGCTTGACCACGTCTTTCGGGAGCCTGAACTCGGGGATCCCGTAGATCAGCACGCCTCCGGGAGCGTGGAGTGACTCATAGATCGTGACGTCATAGCCCAACTTAGCCAAGTCTCCCGCCACGGTGAGCCCTGACGGTCCCGCGCCCACTACGGCCACTTTCTTGCCGTTGGGCTTGGCCTTCTCCGGGGTCGAGGTCCCGCTTGCGGCTTCCCAGTCGGCGGCGAACCGCTCGAGGCGGCCGATGGCGATGGGCTCTCCGGTCCGGAGCAGCACGCACTTGGACTCACACTGGGCCTCCTGCGGACATACCCGCCCGCAGACGGCCGGCAGGCTGTTGGTTTCTTTTATGGCCTCAATGGCCTCGCGGTATTTCCTTTCCTTGATTAGCCCAATGAATTTGGGTATCTGGACCGCCACGGGACAACCCTCGACGCAGCGGGGGTTCTTGCACTGCAGGCAACGCGCGGCTTCCGCCAGCGCCATTTCCTCAGTATATCCGGTCGCCACCTGCGAGAAGTTTCTTGCCCGCTCGGCGGGGTCCTGCATTGGCATAGGAGTTCTCTTCTTGAGGGCCATTACTTCCCACCTCCGCACTGGCAGCTCTCCATGGCTACCTTCTCTTCGTCCCTGTACATCCCGGCCCTTCGCCAGGCTTCGGCCCAGTCGACTTCGTGGCCGTCAAACATGGGACCGTCCACGCATACGAACTTTGTCTTGCCGCCGACGGTGCAGCGGCAGGCGCCGCACATGCCTGTCCCGTCAACCATGATGGGGTTCATGGAAACCCAAGTCTTGAGTCCGTAGGGCCTTGTGGTCTCCGCGGTCGCCCGCATCATGGGGATCGGCCCGACGGCCACAATCTCGTCGCACTTAAGTCCGGCGTCGATGAGTTCCTTGAGCTTGTCCGACACAAAACCCTTGAAACCACGGCTTCCGTCGTCCGTGCAGATATGGACTTCGTGCGAGCACGCCCTCATCTCGTCCTCCAAGATGATGAGGTCCTTGGAGCGGGCGCCGATAATGCTTATGACCTTCACGCCGCGCCGGTAGAGCTCTTTGGCCTTGGGGAGGATAGGCGCCACGCCCACTCCGCCTCCAACCAACACGACGGTCCCGCTCTCGGGGAGCTCGGCGGGGACACCGAGAGGACCCACGAGGTTCAGTATGGTGTCGCCAACCTCGAGCTTGCCGAGGAGAATCGTGCTGAGCCCGACTTCCTGGAAAACCAAAGTAATGGTGTCCTTCTCACGGTCATAGTCGGCGATGGTCAGAGGGATTCTCTCGCCGTTCTCCCTCACGCGCAGGATGATGAACTGGCCCGGCAGGGCCTTGGCCGCGACGAAAGGGTTCTTGACCACGATGAGTTTCGTGACAGGGGTAAGATCCTTCTTCACAAGTATCTCGTTCATCCGGCTTCCTCCCACTATTCTCTCTTTGCGCCTGAAAGCACCACTTCACATTGTACTAAACATCGCGGAAAATGCCCATAAGCACTCCGTTGACAAACTTGGGACTCGCGTGGGTACTGAACTCCTTGCAAAGTTCCAGCGCCTCGTCTATCACTACCTCGAACGGCGCCTTCTTGACGAACGCGATCTCGCCGACCGCAAGACGGAGGATGGCAAGGTCGACCTTGGGCATCCTGGAAAGGGCCCATCCGTGGGAGGCGCGGGCTATGAGAGAATCGATCTCCGCTATGTGGTTTAGGGTCTCGAGGAAAAGCTCTTTGGCATATCCAAGGCTCTTCGGCATGTCGGGCGAGCCCAGGTCTCCAAAGAAGTCCTGAGCTACGTCATGAAATATCTGTTCAGGGCCGCACTCCTTGACACTCTCCCAACAAAAAAGCGCCGAAAGCGCAAGGACCCTGGAATCATGCCTTCCAATCGAAGTCTTCCTTCTGTTCGATCTGCTCAATGGAAATCGGGTCTTCCCGGAAGCTTCTCTTCCAGGAACTCCTTAATGCCCCTTCCTTCATCGTCAGTCCACTTGCCTATAGAGTACCCGATAAACGTCAACGTCCCCAAAATCAGAGTCTTCCACAAGCCGAGGGAGATGAGGCACACACCGCACAGAAGCCCTAAGGTTGTGCCGACGGCCCTGCCCGGGTGCTCCCTTATATACTGGAGGAGTCTCTCCCATACTTGCGCCATGCGGAAGTACCTCCTAGCGTCTGGAATCCAGCGCGATGTCCGATACCGCGACCTTCACCGAATCGACGGTCACCCCGACGATATCACGGACGTAAGTCGCGGTGGCCTTCTGGACCTTCTCCGAGAGGTCCGGCAAATTGGCATCCAGGGCAGCCTTCACGTCCAGACCTACCGAGATGCCTGTCCCTCCCTTGGACAAGAAGACTCTCGTCTTTACCTCCCTGACGCCCGGGATCTTGGAGACGACCCTCGTCACCAGGCTCTTCACCGCGACCAGCGAGATCCGCACTTCTCCCATCTCGCTGTCGTGGATGACGGCCTGGTCGGGCACCCTCTTGAAAGCGTAGTAGATGAACCTCAGCCCGGCCAGGAAGATGAGGGACGAAACCACACCTACGGTGGTCCTGCCCGACGAAGACAACATGGTGTTCCGGATCCACTGGGCGGGAGCCTCCCACCCGAACGTCACCAAGAGCGTGAGAAAGGACATCACCGTGAGAGCCAGCGCGTACATGCTGAGAACTACCCTGTCAAGTATCCCCACGTGACCACCTCACCGATTATTCGTCCCGAGCGTCGGAGCTCGCCTGGTCGTGGAACGTTACTCCTTGTACGTGGATGTTGACCTGCGTGACCTTGAGGTCAGTCATGCCTTCCACAGACTTTTTGACGCTCTCCTGCACCTTATACGCAACTTCCGGTATACGGGCTCCATACCTCACGGAGAGGTAGAGGTCCAGAGCCACTTCGCTGTCGCTGGACACGACGCGGACTCCCTTGGTGGGGTTCTTCCTTCCAAGGATGGCTCCGCCAAGGTCGCCCACGATGCTCTTGGACATGGCGGCGACCCCTTGCACCTGGCACGCCGCGGCACTCGCGATGGCTCCTATCACGTCATCGGATATCTTGACTTCCGATTCGGCGCGGGCGCCGCCGTCGGTCCCGGGTTCATGGTCTGACACACAATTGCCTCCTAAGCGGTTTGTCACCGTCTGACTCCACATGAATCATTATACAAACCGTTCCATTTCACCTGCAACGAAGGCGCCTTGGAAAGACGTTCGAAGCGCTCTAAGGACAGGAGAACACGGTGATCTTCTCGAGCCCCAATCTGGTCACTTTCTTGACGGCTTCGCCGATCTGGGCCACGTCGCGCTCACTGAGAGAACCGGCCCTTACGGCTACCGTGCAAGCGTCGGGCGAAAGGAAGGCCAGCGAGTCGTATCCTTTCGCCTTGAGAAGCCCCTCTATCTTCAGTTCTTTCCCCATCGTGTCCACGAGGAACAGGTATTGGGCGTGGGCGGCGTCCCGGGCTTCCTTGGAGGCCTTGGAATCGTTCATCACTGCCTTCACCATGTCGACCTGCTCTTTGTGGGTCTTCTCCCTGTCGAGCCTGAATTCGATGAAGAAGTCGGAGCCTCCGTCCGCCTCGGCGCTGGCAGGCACCGAGCCGTCCTTCGAAAAAGAAAGGGCGAAGTCCGACCACTTTGCCCCCACATAATAGAGGAGGAGCCCTAACAGCACAAGATAGAAGACGGCTTTCCAATTGATCTTCCTCCACAGGCGGACGCCGGCAGCGCCATGCGAGAAACTCAAAAGCCTCACGCTAACTTCCTCCTTTCATGGGAGCCACTTGGATTCTGTAGAGGGGAATGCCCAGTAAGGCTTGGGCCGCCCGGTAGATCTCTTCCTTAACCCCGGATGACGACGCCCCTTCGGCAACTATGAGGCAACCCGCAACTTGGCCCGGCACGACTCTCTCGAGAAGCGGCGTTTCGGAAGAACCGAACCGGCCGCTCACCGGCTGGGAAGACTCGTTCTCCGAGGTGTTCTGCCTGGTCTCTCCACCTTCCAGGATCTCAGTCTGAGAAGTTGTAGACCTGGTCACGTTCTCTGCGTACACGTTCTCAGGACCGGACGCCAACGTGACCTTGGCGCGGACCTTGCCCACTCCGCGAATGGAGCCGATGGCCTCCTCAAGGGCCGACTCGATTGCCTTTGCTTGCTCCAACAGGTCGCTTACCCTGCCGCTATCGCCACCGCTTTCGCGGGGCCGCGCGTTCAGGAACGTGCCGACCAGTATGAGAGCCACTCCGACAAGGGCCAGGGCCACAAGTCGCAGGTTCTGCGGTTTGACAAGCCCTTTCATGTCCATGTGCCTTGGTTCCGCCTCCTTCACTTATGAAACCTCATGAGGGACTACCCATCACGATCTCCACCTTGTCCCCGGGAATCCCCGTGTAGCCCTGGATCGCCTCACGAAATGCCTCTATCCGGTCATCTTCAATGCCGGGCTTAAGCGTTATCTCCACCCTATCAAGCGAGAGCCCCCCGTCTTTCGTGGTCACCGAGACCGCCTGGGTCTCGACGCCGCACCTTGTGCCCAATTCGGCTATGCGCTGGGCCGTTTCCACGGAGTAGAACCGGCCCAGAGACAGATCGGTAAACGTGGCGGGCGCCGAGTCCAGCGAGAGACCGGTGGTGCCGGACTTGAGGAGTCCGGCCACCGGCGCAATAACGCACAAAAGGAGGAGCAGTTCCGAGACGAATCTGGCCTGCCTCTGGACTCTCTTGGGCACAAGGAGCATGACGGTAGAGGAGAAGACCGCAAGCAGGAACAAGCCCCGGGCCCATGTCCTCACCGATTCCAACAACCCCACCTCCCCCGGCCTCACACTGGCCTTATAGCCCTGGCCACCAGCGACAGGCAGATGACAAACACAAAACACGTCACGAAGACCGACATGGCCAGTAGGGCGATGCCGTCGGCCATGCTCTTCAACGACTTGTTGACCGCGTTGCCGCATAGGGGGCCAAGGACGGCCACGGAAACCTTCCACACGACGAGGCAGGACAGTATCTCAACGAGGGGTGAGAAGAGAGCACCGAACAAGGCGATGCTGCCCGCGAGCCCTATGGCGGATTTCAGGCTGTACGCCGAACAGAAGAACATATCCATGGTGTCGCTCACGAGTTTCCCCGCCACGGGGATGAACGTGCCGCTCATGTACTTGGCAGTCCGGAAGGCCATTCCGTCGGCCAGTCCGGTGGCAGCCCTCTGCCCGACCACGGCTCCGACAAAGCAGGCCATGAGGATGCCCGTGCCGAGGAAGGCGGCTTGCCTCAGCATGGACGCGACTCCTGAGGCGCGCTCGCCGCCGCCGAGGTTCCCTGCCATATCCACGGCGATGGACGTGTAAATCATGGGAAACGCCACATCCAGGACAAATACGCTTGCCATGGTCCCCACGCCGAAAACAAGGGGGTGAAGCACTCCTGCCGTCACGGGCATGCCGGAAACAAGCGAGAGACTGGATAGGGCGGGCACAAAGGCGAAGAACGCCGTCCGGAGGTTCTCCATGGCCGTCCTGGCGATGCCCAGGACGTCCCGGAAAGACAGGACCGCCAGGGCGATGAGGGCCAGGTGAGACGCCCACATGGCCAGGCTGCTTGCTCCCCCCGGCGATATGGTGTCAGTGAGGATCTCGAGGCAAGCCATGGCAACCCCGATGAGCACGATCTTCCCGAGGATCTGTGAATTGGCCAAGAGGCCGCCGGCTACGGTCTTCGAAAAGACGCGGCCCAGTTGGGAGAAGTCCAATCCCTTGCCGGTCAGGATATCGCTCACGATGCTCCGCCAGCTCAGCTCGCCGTTTCCAACGATCGTCTGAAAGACCCGGTCGATGGGATTCGTCACTCCCGTTTCCTCCAGATTTCTAAGGGACGAGCCCCAGGTGGGGAGGTTTGCCTCTGTTGGACTTGCCCCTGTCGGGTCTGCCGCCGTCGGGCTTGCGGCCTCAAGGTGGCCGCCGTCGGGTCCGGTGCTGCCGGCCAAAGGCGCAGCGGCGCACGACAAGAGAGCCAAGAGCCCCAGCATAAAGAAGAGCGGTCCAATACGGCCCCTGCGGCGCAATCCTCCTCACCCCCTTTACTACATGAGAGTCCAGAGGACGTTCAAGACTTCCTGGACGATGGGCAGGCTGGACACCAGGATCAGGATCCGCCCTGCCATCTCAACCCGCGTAGCGACCATTTCCTCGCCCGCGTCCCGGCAAATTGAGGCAGCCAGGTCGGCGATGTAGGAGATGGCGAGGACTTTCAGGATGATCCCGAAGTACAGAGGCTCCAGGCCGGACTCGGTGGCCAGGTTTCCGAAGACCGCGATGACCGACGACAGCTTGGGCAGTATCAGGAAGAAGAGCATGAGTCCGACCACGAGCGAGAGGCCCAGAGACAGCTCGGGTCTCTCTTTCCTCATGAGGAGCAACACGACGCTGGCTACAATGCCCAGGCCGGCTATCTGGAAGACTTCCACCGGAAGCACCTCATGGCAACTGGAATGTGGACCTTACGGAGTTGAAGAAGTCTGCCACCAGCCCCGTGACCAGCGTAAGCACTATGATTATGCCGGTGAGGGTGACCAGCCACGCGTATTCCTCTTTGCCCGCCTGCTTCAGGACCGAGTGCAGCACGGAGACTATTATCGCCAGTCCGGCGATCTTGAAGATGAGGTCGACGCTTAGCATGGGCAAACCTCCTTGTCTAGATGAGCACGATCACGACCGAGAGTCCCGTGAGGACACAGGTACCGGTACATCCTGGCCTTTTTCCCGTACTCCGCTTCCACCAACCGCAAGTGTGACCGGACTCTGTCTATGGACATGTCTATATGCCTTAGGCCTTCCTTATGACCGCTTGTACCCAAGGTCTTGACCAGTTCGCCAACTGTCTCCAGGGCAAGCCGGGGCAGCTCACCGGGATGCGCCTCACTGAGGATGGTCTCAAGGGCGTCTTCAGGCGTCAGCCTGCCCGAGCGTCCCGAACGGCTCCCCAACAGGCAGAAGAGCTCACCCACGGT
>CAZYFG010000065.1:0-2094 GCA_964646835.1 uncultured Eubacteriales bacterium
CCCGGGCCTTCGCTGTTCACCGCCCGCACCTTGAAGGTGTACGCCGTGCCGTTGGTTAAGCCGGTGAAGATGTAGGAGGTATTCAGCCCGACATCCGTCCAGTTGTTACCGTCGTCTTTGGATACCTCGTATTTCATGACGGCACTCATGCCTTCGCGTTCGGGGGCGTTCCAGCTTAGCGCCACCTGACCGTCGCCTGGCGTTGCGGTGAGATTCCTCGGAGCGGAGGGCGCGGTGATCCCGGAGCCTCCTTCGGTAGCCCCTTGGTAGATCCTGCCCCCTACGCCGGTTGCCACAAAAGACTCATTGCAGTAATTGACGGAAATCAGAAACTCGTCAAATGCCCTGGAATGAGTCCAGGTATAGCCTTGGTTATCGGAAACATAGACATCATCGCCAGCCGCTGCCACAAACAAGCCGTCTCCATATGCAATCTTGGTTTGGCCGGCGCTCAGAGGGGCTTTGTCCCAGTGCTCTCCTTTATCCTTGGAGATCCAGGCATCAACTACCGAACCGCCTCCAGCCACAAAGGCACCGCCACCGGCGGCTATCCCTGTGAACTGCCCGGTTACGCTGGAATCCACAGATGACGTCCAATTCTTGCCGTTACTGGATTTCCAGATTAGAAGAGTGTTGTTATCGAAAGGCTTCTCCCTAAAGCCCACAGCCACAAAATCCCCTGCTTCGTCGGCCGCAACACCATGGAAAACGAAGGAATCAGTGATGTAAGGTTTGGATGCGTAGGCTTGCCAGTCAACTCCGTTTTCGGACCACCAAATCCCGTTTTTGCCCACCGCCACAAAGATGCCGCCGCTGCCGTCCTTCTTCGCTCCACAGGTTACATCCTCAAGGTCAACGGTTCCGGCGTCTAGTACTGTCCTGGTCCATTCGCCGGTTGAGGTTTTGGTGTAGACGTTGTTTCCCCCAACGGCCACAAACACGTCGTTGCCGTAAGTAACGGCTTTAAGCTGCGGATCTCCGAAATCGCCTCCATGCTCCAGCTGCCAGGTGATGCCGTCAGTGGAGGCCAAAATGACGCCGCGAGTGCCCACGGCAACATATTTCCCGGCTCCGTAACAGGCATCATAGTAATCGACGGAGTCTAGCGGTGGTGCGTGTGGTATGTCTCGCTCCCACCAAACAAGGTTGGGGGCTTGCTCTGTAGTCACAGTTACCTCGTTGGATTGTGCAGACTCATTGTCGCTTCCATCCACGGCCCGGACCACAAAGGTATAGGCAGTCTCCGGAGTGATGAGATCCGCGGACGTCCCTCCGCCCAACTTGATTACCGTGAAGGTCGTAGTTCCCGCACTGCCGGCAAGCACATACTCGCCATCTTCTTTTCTACCGTAGATATCGTACCTGATCGGACCGTAATCGTCGGTGGAGGAGTCCCATTGCAGGGTGACCGAAGTGGATGTCTTGGACGTACTGCGAAGATTGGCCGGAACGGTAGGAGCCTGGGTATCGCTCAGCATCGTGAAAGCCCAGGTGATGCTGTCGCTTATGCCGGCATACTTGTTTTTGGCCGCGTCTTCAAAGCCTCCTTCGTCAATGGTTATGTAGTAGCTCACGCCCATGCTAAGGGTGTCGGATGGAACGCTGATCGTAATCGTATTTGTCCCGTTCCCGGAAACTCCCATCATGTCTTCTTCGATGAGACCCAGTTTGCGTACCTGTTCGTTGGTCCCGGCCTCGTATATGGTCACATACTTGCCCCAGACGCCCCATACATCTTCATCAAACACAAGGACGAGGCTCTCGACATCAGGCGAGACATCAGTCGCGCCATTGGCGGGGCTCATACTTATCAGTATCGGATTGGATATGTCGGAAGTGCTGGACGGGGCCAGGAACGGGTATCCGTCGTTCTCGCTTTCATCGATACTCCAAGTCGAAACGAAATCCCAACCATCATAGGTTTCCTGCAGCTTCATCTCGCCGGTCGTTTTTCCGGTGCCACCGGCTGAATCCGTTTGACCTGATGTATCCATATCCCAGTAGCTGCCCGTGACGGTGGAATGTGACCCACTGAGACCAACCAGACCGCCGATGTTCTCCGTTCCGGATACGTCTCCGCCGGCATAAGAAGAG
>CAZYFG010000065.1:2104-2578 GCA_964646835.1 uncultured Eubacteriales bacterium
CGACATCACTACCGTCGCTTACATCTCCGGTTGAATAGGAATTGGTGATGGAACCGAGGTTCCACCCTACCAGGCCGCCGATACATTCACCTCCGGATACGTCTCCTCTGGCATAGGAATCGGTGATCCAATTGCCGTTGATTCCTACCAGACCGCCGATGTTCTCCGTTCCGGATACGTCTCCGCCGGCATAAGAAGAGCTGATCGAACAGTGGTTGTACCCTACCAAGCCGCCGGCGATTTTGCCTGTCACAGTGCCGATGGCGTAGGACCTCTCGATATACTCATCTATCGCCCCAGTCCATTCAATGGTGTTTTCCGCCGCGAATGCGGGCTGGCACAGCGCAAACGCCAGGAGGAAACACAAGACCAATGCAATGATTCGCTTCATATGATTCTCCTCCATTCAAGTTGTGGAAACGCGGGAAGGCTGCAGCTCTAGCGGTCTGCGGATCGGACGCATCAAAGAGCACC